>JBEKVW010000086.1:0-8607 GCA_049513695.1 Dehalococcoidia bacterium
TGATTGGCCGTTCTGAACCTCAGGTTGCTCCATCTGCCGCCATGGCTGACATATTTTATAAAGATCAGGTCATTACCAAGATCCGTTCGAATGGGGCCTACTGGGCCGATGGAGGAATTGTTTCTACAGCAGAAGATATGATCATTTTCCTGAAAGCCTTAAATGAAGGGAGAATAATTAAAAGGGATACATTGGAATTGATGCATGACTGGCATAAACTGGAATTTCCAATCCAATATGGATATGGAACCATGTATTTTCAACTGCCTTCGTTAATGAGTAAATTGACGGGACTAACTCCATTGTGGGGTCATTCAGGTACCACAGGTTCATTTCTCTATTATTCAGAAGATCTCAATTTGTATATGGCGGGATCTATCAATAATGCAGACTCTAATATTAAACCCTTTATGCTAATGCGAGATGTGATGAAGCTTTTCAATACAAAATAAAGGGGGAGAGAAGGTGGCCAGGCAGGAAATCGAGGACATTACCACAGATTTACAGAAGCTTACAACCGGGGATATAGCTATGTTGAAGAGCTAAACAAGTACAATATTAGAATGAAAGCGCTACAATAATTGGTACATTAAATCTATGATTCTTATTACGGGTGAACATTCATCCCGATGTTAATTCACAGTGACAAATGTTTATTCCCCTATCGGTTCCAGTGCCACCGACATACCGGATAGCCTTAGGGTGCTGAAGAGGAAGCGAATAACAGCAGGAGGATTGAAATGATTCCGACAATCATCGTTAAGGCGGATTTATGTTCCAAATGTGCCATGTGTGTTCAAGAGTGTCCGGGGAAACTTTTCATCCAGGTATCTAAAGATTCCCTTCCTGAAGCTCATGATTTAGAATTCTGTAATTCTTGCGGACATTGTATAGCTATTTGCCCCAGAGAAGCGATTATTCACTCGGGATTTCCCCAGGGCTATATTCAACCGGTTAATCAGAAGAACTTACCGTCTCAGGAAGGGGTATTGGAACTATTAAGGACTCGAAGATCAACACGAGTCTTTCAGGATAAACCTGTCGAAAAACAGCAAATTGAGCGGATAATAAATGCAGCACGATTTGCCCCAACTGCTCATAATACGCAGACGACAGGGTATATTGTCGTGCAGGACAAGAAAATATTAGAGGAAATGGTACGGATTACTACGAATCTGATCTCCGGTTCGATAACTAAGGCGCGTAATCCATTGATGAAGCCCCTGGTTTCAATGACTCTGGGGAAGCATTCCGACGCTTTTTTTAAAAGTATTCCTCAACTGAAAAGACTGGTTGCTCTAGTTAAAGGTGGCACGGACCGTATTTTGCGCAACGCCCCGGCTTTGATAATATTCCACGCGGATGAGAGGTCTGCTATGGCGGATATCAATGCTCAGTTAGCCATTCAGAATGCAGCTTTAATGGCCTATTCATTGGGATTAGGTAGCTTCTATACTGGATATATATTGGTGGCCTGCTTGCGTGATAAGTCAATCCGGCGCTTGATCAATCTTCCTCAGAACCATAAGGTCTACGGTGGTCTAGCCATAGGCTATCCCAAATTTGAATTTAAGAAATGGATTGAGAGGAAGCCCCCTGAGGTTTCTTGGCTATAAAAGCGATTAGCGGATTGATGGTCGCTTCAGCACTACTTATGGTTCCAGTGTTCTTATAGCGGACAGGCTGTTACCCAAAACTAGCAGTATTAGATAAAAAGTGCTATATTCTTAGCTTCATGAAAGATAAGATTATAGAGATCAAGCAGGGGACTGTGACCTCGCCCAACGGCTTCCTGGCGGGCGCAGTCGAAGCCGGTATCAAGTATAAAGGACGCCTTGATGTGGGCGTGCTTTATTCGGAAGAGCCGTGCGCGGCCGCCGCTGTTTTCACCGCCAATAAGGTCAAGGCCGCCCCCATCCTGGTCAGCATGAAACATATCGCCAGGGGCAAGGCTAGGGTCGTGGTGGTCAACTCGGGTTGCGCCAACGCCTGCACCGGCGATAAGGGGTTCAAGGACGCCGCCGAGATGGCCGCCCTGACAGCTTCCAGACTGGGAATCAAGCCGGACCAGGTGCTGCCGGCCAGCACCGGCGTCATAGGCACCCACCTACCTATGGCCCGCTTCAAAGCCGGCATCGATAAAATCGAGCTTGCCAAAAACGGTGGACACAAACTGGCACGCGCCATCATGACCACCGATACCAAACCCAAGGAAATCGCAGTGCGGGTGATGGACGGCGCCGGGCAGTATGTCATAGGCGGCATCGCCAAGGGCTCCGGCATGATTCATCCCGATATGGCTACCCTGCTGGGATTCCTGGCCACCGACGCACTCGTCGAAGTCGACTTCCTGAGCAAAGCCCTCAAAGCTGCCGTCAACGACAGCTTCAACATGATAACCGTAGACGGCGATACCAGCACCAACGACATGGTCTCCATCCTGGCCAACGGCGCCGCCGGCAATATGAAGATCAACGATAAGAACGGCGGGACCTTTCAGGAGGCCCTCAACCATGTATGCCGCTTCCTGGCGCGCAGCATCGCAGCCGACGGTGAAGGCGCCGACAAGCTGATCGAGGTCCGCATCGAAGGCGCCAAAAACACCTCGGAGGCCAGGAAGATAGCCAAGACCATCGCCGGTTCGCCGCTGGTGAAAGCAGCCGTGCACGGCAACGATCCCAACTGGGGACGCATCGTGGCCGCCCTGGGCAGGAGCGGCGCCGCCATGATGGAAGAGCGCCTGGAAGTCTACCTGCAGGAAGAGCCGGTTATGCGCGACGGAACGCCGCTGCCCTTCGAGAAGGATAAGCTCAGCCGCAGGTTGAGGACGGATATTGTGAAAATCAGGGTCTGTCTGAATATCGCCGGTGGAAAAGCCACGGCCTGGGGATGCGACCTCTCGCAAGAGTATGTTACTATAAATAGCGATTATACTACTTAACCCTCCCCGGAATTACTGATGCTAGGATCGAAAATCGTAGTCGTAAAAATCGGCGGCAGCACGCTCGGCCAGCATGACACCACCCTGGAAGACCTCGTTGCACTTCAAAAAAGAAAGTTTCCCATCGTGGTTGTCCACGGCGGCGGCAACGCCGTCACGGACTGGCTGACCAGGCTGAATATCCCCACGCGCTTCGTCCAGGGACTGCGGGTCACCGACCCCGACACGCTGAAGGTGGTCACGGCGGTGCTGGCGGGATTGGTCAATAAGGAGCTGGTCTCCGAGATTAACCGCCTGGGCGGCAAAGCCATCGGCCTGAGCGGAGTGGACGGCTCGGTAGCCATGGGCAAGATGAAAAGCCGCGAGCTGGGGCTGACGGCCGGGGAGTTGACCATCGACGCACACCTGCTGCGTGTGCTGCTCAACAGCGGCTATATGCCGGTGGTGGCGCCTGTCTGCATGAACTGCGCCCCGACAAGCCAGGATGAATCGAACATGTTGAACGTCAACGGCGATACCATCGCCGCACAGATAGCGGCGGCCCTGCAGGCGCGCAAGCTGATATTCCTGACCGACGTGCCCGGGATCTTCGACAACTCCAAGCAAGTGGTTTCGCAGATGGACGCAGATACGGCCAAGTCCATGATCGAGAACGGCACGGCCACCGGCGGCATGATCGCCAAGCTGGAGGCCAGCCTGATCGCTTCGCAGAAGGTATCCCTCACCCGCATCATCGACGGGCGCATCGACCATGCGCTGCTGGATGAAATAGAAGGACGGGGGAACGGTACGACCATTGTCAACTAAAAAAGACTGGCAAAAAGTCGAAAGCAAAGTCTTTATGCAGGTATTCAAACGCATACCTGTGACGCTGGTGCGCGGCAAGGGCACCAAAGTCTGGGACGACGAGGGCAAGGAATACCTGGATTTCGTGGCCGGCCTGGCTGTGGTCAGCCTGGGACACTGCCACCCGGTGCTGGTTAAAGCGCTCAATAAGCAAGCCAAGATGCTCACACAGACCTCCAATATTTATTACACCATACCGCAGCTTCAACTGGCTGAGCTGCTGGTCAAGACGAGCTGCCTGGACCGCGCCTTCATCAGCAACAGCGGGACGGAGGCCGTGGAAGGCGCCATCAAGCTGGCACGCCGCTACGGCAAGGTCAAGCTGAACGGCGCCTACGAGATAATCACGGTCACCAACTCCTTCCACGGCAGGACTCTGGCAGCCACCGCCGCCACCGCCCAGCTGAGCTTCCAGGAGCCCTTCACCCCGCTGCCCAGCGGGTTCATCAACGCGGCCTTCAATAGCATCGAAGCCATCAAAGAGGCCACCAATAAGCTGACCTGCGCCGTGATGCTTGAGCCCATCCAGGGCGAGGGCGGCGTCAACGTGCCTGACGACGACTATCTCAAGAAAGTGCGGGCCTGGTGTGATGAAAAAGGCCTTTTGCTGATACTGGATGAGATACAGACCGGCATCGGGCGCACCGGCAGCATGTACGCCTATGAGCAGTACGGCGTCGAGCCGGACATCATGACCGTGGCCAAGGGCATGGGCAGCGGCATACCCATAGGGGCCTTCCTGGCCAAGGAACATGCCTGCGTATTCAAGCCGGGGGAGCACGGCTCGACCTACGGCGGCAACCCGCTGATGTGCGCCGCCGCTTTCGCCGTACTGGATTATATCGTTAAGAATGATATCCCGGCCCATGCCGCCGAAATGGGGCAGTACCTGTGCGACGGCCTGAATAAGCTGGCGCAGAAATATAAGGTTATAACCGAGGTGAGGGGCAAGGGCCTGCTGCTGGCGATGAAATTCAAGGAAGAGATCGCTGAGCCGGTGGGTATGGCCTGCCTGGAGCGCGGCCTGCTGGTCAACCGGGTCAAGCCCGACGCGCTACGGTTCATGCCGCCCCTGACGGTATCGGCAAAGGAAATCGATAAGGCGCTGGATATACTCGACAGCGTATTGAAGGAGAGACAATAAGATCATGGCTAAAAGAGAGAAAGTAGTCCTGGCCTACAGCGGCGGATTGGACACTTCGGTGGCCATCCAATGGCTGGCCGATAAATATCATATGGATGTGATAACGCTGTGCGTGAATATCGGCGGCGTGACCGATGTGGAGGGCATCAGGAAGAAGGCCCTCAAGCTGGGCGCCATAAAGTCCTTCGCCGTGGACGCCAAAGAGGAGTTCATCCGGGATTACGTCTCCCCGGCCATCAAAGCCGACGCGCTGTACGAAGGCCAGTACCCGCTGGCCACCGCGCTGGGACGTCCCCTGATGGCCAAATGGCTGGTGGACGTGGCGCATAAAGAGGGCGCCGGCGCCGTGGCGCACGGCTCGACCGGCAAGGGCAACGACCAGGTGAGGTTCGACGTCAGCGTGTTCGCGCTGGGTCCTGAGCTGAAGATAGTGGCCCCGGCACGCGAGTGGGGCATGACTCGCGAGGAGACCATAGATTACGCCCAGAAGCACAAGATACCCGTGCCTGTGAAGAAGTCCAAGCCCTACTCCATCGATGAAAATCCCTGGGGACGCGCCATCGAGTGTGGCGTGCTGGAAGACCCCTGGCGCGAGCCGCCCGAGGATATCTATGCCTGGACCAAGTCGCCCTCCGATGCCCCGGCACGGCCGGAGTACATCGAGTTGGGCTTCGAAAAAGGCATTCCCGTAAGTTTAAGCGGCAAGCGCATGGACGGGCTGACGCTGATCGATAAGTTAAATGTAATAGCCGGGCGCAACGGCATCGGACGCATCGACCATATCGAGAGCCGCCTGGTGGGCATCAAGTCCCGGGAGACCTACGAGGCCCCGGCGGCGAATGTGATACTCAAGGCGCACCTGGCGCTGGAATATATGACCATGACGCGGCACCAGTTGAGGTTCAAGGAGATGGTGGCGCGCGAGTATTCAGACCTGGTCTATAACGGGCTGTGGTTCTCGGCGCACCGCGAGGACCTGGACGCCTATATCAACAGCTCACAGCGCTTCGTGACCGGCTCCATCCGGGCCAAGCTGTCCAGGGGCAACTGCATCATCGTGGGCAGAAAATCGCCCTACTCGCTCTACAGCTACAAGCTGGCCACCTACGATAAAGAGGATGTCTTCGACCAGAGCGATGCCGTGGGCTTCATCCGGCTGTGGGGACTGCCCCTCAAGATTCAGGCACAGGAGCAGACGGCTAAGAAGCCGCAGGCTAAACCCGCCAAAAAAGGCAAGAAAAAATAAGTCAGGTATAAAAGATGGCTATAAAAAAAGAGGCCAGATTACGGGGCAGGTTCAAGCAGGAGATCAACAGCAAGGTACAGATTTACCTGGCGTCCATCCCCTTTGACTGGCGCCTCTACAGGCACGATATAGAGGGCAGCCTGGCGCATGCCGAAATGCTGGCCCGCCAGAAGATCATAACCCAGGCCGAGTTCAAGAAGATTCAAAGCGGGCTGACGTCCATCCTCGATGAGATAGACAGCGGCGATTTCCAGTTCAAGCACGAGCTGGATGACATCCATATGAATATCGAAAACCGCCTGTTCGAGAAGATCGGCGCTACGGCCGGCAAGCTGCATACGGCACGCTCCCGCAACGACCAGGTGGCACTGGATATGCGCCTCTTTGCCCGTGAAGCCTCCTGGCAGGTAATAAAAACCCTGCAGAACTTCAACATGCAACTGGTGGATATGGCTGAGAAAAACATCCGGGCGGTGATGCCGGGCTACACGCATCTGCAGCACGCGCAGCCGGTGCTGTTCTCACATTACATAATGGCTTATTTCCACATGTTCAGCCGGGATATCCAGCGGTTCGAGGACTGCCTGAAGAGGATAAATGTCATGCCGCTGGGCAGCGGGGCCCTGGCAGGTGTGTCTTACCCGGTGGATCGCGAGTTCGTGGCCGGGAAGCTGGGGTTCGACTCGGTGAGCGCCAACAGCATGGACTCGGTATCGGACCGCGATTTCATTATCGAGTTCGAGTCGGCCGCCGCCGTGACCATGATGCACCTATCCAGGCTGGCCGAGGAGGTCATCCTGTGGTCGTCCCGCGAGTTCGGCTTCATCGAAGTCGGCGACGCCTACTCAACCAGCAGCAGCATGATGCCGCAGAAGAAGAACCCCGACGCCGCCGAACTGGCCAGGGGCAAGACCGGACGCGTCTACGGCAACCTGATGGGCATGCTGACCGTCATGAAGGGCCTGCCGCACGCCTATAACCGCGATCTGCAGGAGGACAAGGAAGGGTTTTTCGACACCTTCGACACGCTTATCTCCAGCCTGGAAGTGATGTCGGGCTTGATAGGCTCGGTTACCATCAATAAGGCCAGGATGAAATCGGTTATGCAGAGCTATATACTGGCTACCGACCTGGCGGATTACCTGGTGCACAAGCACGTGCCCTTCCGTGAGGCGCACGGCGCCGTCGCCCGGCTGGTGGCCTACGCCGTGGATGCTAAAAAGGAGCTGAACGAGCTCAGCCTGGCGGAATACAGGAAGTTCTCCAAACTGTTCGATAAAGACGTTGCCGAAATCACCCTGGATAAATCCATGGAAGCCCGGGCGTCGCAGGGAGGCACGGCCACTGAGCAGGTCAGGCACAGCATTGCCGAAGCCAGGAAGAGCATAAGGAAATATGCAGCGTAAAAAGATCAAGATAGCCCCCTCCATACTGTCGGCTGACTTCAGCTGCCTGGGGCAGCAGGTCAAAGAGGCAGTCAAAGCGGGCGCCGACTATATCCACGTGGACGTGATGGACGGCCATTTCGTGCCCAATATCTCCATCGGCATCCCAGTGGTCGAGTCCCTGCGCAAGATAACCAGGATACCCCTTGATGTGCACCTGATGATCGAGAAGCCGGAGCTCTATCTTGAGAAGTTTGCCGAAGCCGGGGCGGATATCCTGACGGTGCATGTGGAGGCCTGTAACCACCTTGACAGCACGATCAAGACCATCAAGAAGCTGGGGTTGAAAGCGGGTGTCTCGCTCAATCCCGCCACGCCGCTGACCTCCATCGATGAGATACTGCCGCTGGCCGACCTGATACTGGTAATGACGGTCAACCCGGGATTCGGCGGGCAGGAGTTCATCGGGAGCATGGTGGACAAGATAGCCAGGCTGAGGAAGATATTTTATAATAGGAAAATCAAGGCGGAACTGGAGGTTGACGGCGGCATAACAGCCGTGACGGCGCCTATAGTTACCAGAGCAGGAGCAGATGTGCTGGTAGCAGGCTCAGCGATTTTCAACGCGAAACTTGGTATCGGCGCAGCTATGAAACAATTGCGGAAATCCGTATGTTAACGGGATACCTTGTTCCTGGTCCTGATGCACCTGGAACACAGGTTAGCGCGATAGGCCTTCCCGTCGATCATAAAAGTCGTAGGTTGAACGTTCGGAAGCCAGGTCCTGCGGGTATGCTGCTTGGAATGGCTTATCCTATTGCCGAAGCGCAGGGTTTTTCCACACATATCACATTTGATTGCCAATTTAGAACCTCTTATGTTTGATTACTTTCCAATAATTAACAACAATGGTATATAATACCACAATCGTTTTGATGTTTAAAGGAGACCGATGAAGCAAACAAATTCCTGGAATGGCAAAGACTTGAGAGATATGTTTGCCGCAGGAAGCAACTGGCTGGAAAAAAGCGTTGCAGAGGTTAAT
>JBEKVW010000087.1:0-8234 GCA_049513695.1 Dehalococcoidia bacterium
TGCGGACAAGATAGCCCTGGCCACCAATGGCTATTCGCTATCCATCTCGGAGTTGAAGGCCATGCAGCAGCCGGTGTGGACTTATATCATACTGAGCGAGCCACTTAAAAAGGAGCAACTGGATGAAATCGGCTGGCAGGGGCGTGAAGGCATCGAGGACTACCGCAACCTGGTGCATTATTACCGGTTGACGCCGGACAACCGCCTGCTGATGGGTGGCCGGGATATCATCGTGAAATACGGCGCCAATATGGATAACGACATTAACCCCCAGATATTCTCACAGCTCGAGCAGGATATAGTTGATTTTTATCCCTGCCTTAAGGGGCTGCAGATAACGCACCGCTGGGGCGGCCCCGTATCCGTCCCTATGGATATGGTTCCAGCCCTGGGATACCTAGATGATAAGCGGGCTGTATACAGCCTGGGATGCATGGGCCACGGCGTTTCGTTAACCCATCTGAACGGCGAGGTTATGGCTGACCTGTTGTTGGAACGCAAGTCGGAATGGACCGAGTGCTTCCCGGTGAACCGCAGGGTCTTCAAGTGGCCCCCCGAACCGGTCAGGTTCGCCAGCGAGATGGCCATTCTCAGCTATCTGCACGCCGAGGATGCCTGGCTGGAAAGGAAAGGGCTTGGCCCCGCAAGGAAATAGGCTTTTCGGGCAAGCTGGGGCACTCCGACGCATGACAGTATGGACCTGAAGTGATAAAATCGTTCAGCCTTTGCAAGCAGACCCCCAAAGGTCCGCTTATAGCTTGGAAAACATGGTAAATCCGATTCTGGTCAAGCTGTTCCTGCTGGTGCTGGTGCTGGTATTGTCCCACACGGTCGAGACTGTGCTGGGATTCGGAGCGACCACTATTGCGCTGGCGCTGGGCATCTTCATCTTGCCGCTCAACACTCTGTTGCCCGTACTGGTCATACTGGGTCTGCTGCAGAGCTCCTGGCTGGTGGCGCGCTGGGTTCGTCATATACAGTGGCGTGTGCTGCTGCTGAAGATTTTGCCTGGGGCCGTTATCGGCCTGGCGATCGGCATCTATTACCGCACGCAGGTAGCCAGCTATACACAGCTTCTTGTCCTGCTGGGCATTTTCATAATGGCCGTATCCGTAATGGAGATAGTGCTTATCTACAAGACCAAAGCGGCAGGGGGTAGCCTGCCCTGGTACATAGGCTGGCCTATCTTGATAGTCGGCGGTATATTTCACGGTATCTATGCAACCGGCAGCCCGTTGATCATTTACTATTCCAGCCGCGAATTTAAGGAGCCGGCCGATTTTCGAGCCACATTATCCACCCTGTGGCTGATCCTCAACATAGGCCTTGTGCTGAGCCTGCATTCCACGGGACAGGTAAATGTCGATACCCTCACTACCACAGGCATCCTGCTGCCGGGACTGATCGCCGGTATAGTGCTGGGCAGCTATTTGAAGTTCAGGGCGCTGGTTTTCAAGGTGCTTATATATACAATCCTGTTCGTTGCAGGCCTGCTACTCTTAATCCAGCAGATTACGAGTTTATGATTTAATTTGAACTTGAATCTGTTAAAATATAGAAGTTTTTCCGGATAAAAAGATTAATGTCGAGCAAAAATATGCGAAGACCCATACCTGCCGGGCTAGCCTATATAGCCGATAATATAAACGCCGGGGACAATATACTAGGCTTACCTAAAGCCAACAAGGCCAGATGGGCGGAGGGGATCGATTTTTCCCGAGACAAATCCACGGTCTTTTTTGCAGGCTGTGGATACCAGTACTCGGCCATGCTTGAGCCGCTGGTGGCTGCGTTAATCCAGGCGGACCGGGTATCGAATAACCCGGACCTGGCAATTAAGGTTGGGGGCATGTCTAAAAAACTGGGTGTGGATGCGGCGGGCCTTTTTTCAAAAGCAACTTCCCGCGATGCAGGCAGCGATTCCTCCGTGCTGCGGGACGCCATAAAAGTCTTAAAGGCTATAGGCCTGGACCCAGGCTATCTGGGTGAGAATGAACCCTGTTGCGGCGCCCCTCTTTACCATATGGGCCTTCAGAAAGAGTTCGCCGCCAATGCAGTTAAGGCATATTCACGGTTGAAGGCATCGGGAGTAAGGAAGATCATCGGCATAGTGCCTTCCTGCACCTACGCCCTGCGCAACCTCTTCCCCAGATCGGCGCCGGGCTTCGATATCGAAGTAAGGCATTTTATAGAGGCTGTGGCTGAAAACATGGGTAATGTAAAGTTCAAATATCCCCGCCGGGCGAAGGTTGCCTATCATGATCCATGCCAGCTTGGCAGATATATGGGGCTGATCGAACAGCCACGTGCGGTGCTGAGGGCGGTCGAGAACGTGGAGCTGGTCGAGACGGAATGGACCTCGGGCGAGTGGTCCACCTGTTGTGGCGGGGGCGGTGGGTTCGAAGTGGTCTTCCCCGATATGAGCCGGACGCTCGCCGTAAATAGAGT
Source organism: Dehalococcoidia bacterium (assembly GCA_049513695.1). Classification (GTDB taxonomy): domain Bacteria; phylum Chloroflexota; class Dehalococcoidia; order GIF9; family UBA5629; genus UBA1162. The sequence continues at coordinate 2,449 of JBEKVW010000087.1, forward strand.
AGCAGAACTGGCTGAAACCGGGGCGGATATCATCACCACCCAGTGTCCCGGCTGCCTGATGCAGCTCAAGGCCGGGCTTAAGGACCTTAAGAGGGATACTATCCAGGTAGTCGATCTGGCCAGCCTGCTGGCGCAGTCTTTGCCCTAAATGAACACAAAGTAAGTACGATGACAATATCAAAAGAATATAGAAGAGAGATAAAAGAGGCCCACGCCAACGAGAGGATACGCCTGGCCGTATCACGGGCCGTCAAAAGTTACCGGACGAACACAAATAATGCTCTTAAGAAGTTTCCGCAAACGCTGAAAATGGCGGAAGAGGTAAGGAAAATCAAGGAGCATTCCATTCAACATATGTGGGAGCTGGCAGAACAGGCTGGACAATGCATCGAGGAGAACCACGGCAAGGCTTATATGGCCAGGACGGCCGGGGAGGCGCTGACTATCATCGAAGGACTGGTCGGCAAAGGCAAGCTGATTGTCAAAGCCAAGAGCATGACCGCCGATGAGATCGATTTGCGGGAGCATCTGGAGAAGGCCGGGAACGAAGTTTTCGAGACCGACCTGGGGGAATTCATCATCCAGAAAATGGGGCACCGTCCCATGCATATCCTGTCTCCGGCCATCCATGTGCCGCGTGAAGATGTGGCCAAGCTTTTTTCTGAGATAACGGGCAAGGAATTGCCTCCCGATATTCCCACGTTGGTAGCTACCGCCAGAGAGCTTCTGCGGGAGAAATTTTTCAGCGCTGACATTGGTATCAGCGGAGCCAACGTCGTGGCAGCAGATACCGGCACGTTGTTTATCATCGAAAATGAGGGCAATATCCGCCTGACCACCGGGGCTCCTCCGGTGCATATCGCTTTGGTAGGCATGGAGAAGCTGGTGCCATCGCTGGAAGATGCCTTCAAAGTAGCCCAGGTAACCTGGCGTTATGCCAACTACACCGTTCCTTCCTACGTTAATATGATCTCCGGGCCCAGTAAGACCGGAGATATCGAGAAGGTGACAACGTACGGCGCACACGGTCCTAAGGAGCTTCACGTGATATTTATGGATGACGGAAGGACACGGCTGGCTGCAAACCCCGTTTTACGTCAGGCCCTCTACTGTCTGCGCTGCGGCGGCTGCCTTTATGAATGCCCCGTCTTCGGGCTAACGGCCGGATTTTTCGGCGATAAATACTTCGCCGGGATCGGAGCTGTCTGGGCTAAAGAAATCACAGGTAACCTGGAAAAAGCATCCTCTATGGCCTATACCTGCCTGACATGCGGCAGATGCCGGATCAGGTGCCCGATGAAGATCGATGGGCCGGAAATGATACTTGCCCTGCGTAAATCGATCGCCGAGCCCGAATAATTTCTAATATTTCAGGCTAATATTGATGAACGCACAGAACTGGTACAAAAGTTACAGAAAAAACGATAATGAGGGGCTAGCATAAGAGTATAAAAGAGAGGAAGAGGTGGAGGAGGCAGAAGAAGGAGGTGAATGACATGATGAAGATACTAAGCATGTTGTGTCGGCGCAACCTGATTGCCGACCGCTCCTCCAGAGGTGACTTTAAAAGTCGGACGGGAGGAGGGAGGAAGGTTCCCGAGCTCCTTGATTAGATTGGGAAAAAGGGCCCAACAGGTAATCTGACAATATTAGCTCAGGAGAGCTAAAGGAAGGAGTAGTGGAACGAAGTAGAGGATAGGCTGCCGGATTAACAATCCGGGGCTTTTCTTTTTTTATGTTCTTAATTCGAAGCCGCCGGCTACCCGATTCCGACCCGTACTTAGGTACCGGGTACTAAATTCCGCAGGAAAATAGGAGTAACGGGTCTTACGTGCTTTTATACACCGGTATAAACTGGCAATGTAGTCCTGAAAAGTTAAGGACCGGGATGAGAATTGCCATGAATTATGCGAAATGGTTGGCGGCTATAGTTGTCGGTCTGTGTCTGTCACTTGTTGTGGTGTCAGCAACAGGCTGGAATTTTCCCGTTGCTGCCATGAATAAGCCACAGGATAGCGCCTCAAAGATAAACCTCCCCGGTACTGTAGAGGCCGCCAATTCCGCTTCCGCTAGAGACTCGGATTGGAAGCGATTGGGTGTGGTCCTGGACCTTGGTAGCCGCGGCAGTTATGATGACAAAAGTATCGAGTCCCCGTTAATTTTGAAGCTGGGCGAAGGCAGCTACGTAATGTTCTACAGGGGACAGACCTATGCTGACAAGGTCGGGCGTATCATGCGCGCTACCTCCTCCGACGGCATCACCTGGACTAAAACCGGCGTGGTTATGACGCCGTCCGAATCCTATGAGGGAAATAAGATCGACCCGATGGCGGTCATGTTCGATCAGGACGTTTACAAAATGTGGTACGGCAGTGATACCAGTGGAGGCTGCGCCTGCTATGCCACTTCTCCCGATGGTATAAATTGGACCAGGAGCCAGGATAATCCTGTGCTGAGGAAGACCCACGGCAGCTGGGACAACGAAGGGGCCGGCGGACAGAACACTGTGATCAAGTCGGGTGATATGTATTACATGTATTACAAGGGCTATGGAAAAGCCGCGCCGGGCTGGACCTTCTACGGCCTGGCCGCATCTTCCGACGGGGTAAACTGGAGCAAACAGGGCAAGGTAATTTCGCCCGATCCATCCATGGGAGAGACGACCTTCTTCAAGAATTTATATGCCTTTAAGGTTGGGGGCTACTACTGTATCCTGCATACTATGGCGGACTACCTGAGCCTCTTCTTGTGCACCAGCCAGGATGGCAAAACCTGGACCAAGGACGGGTTGTTATTCAGCCATGGCTTAGCGCCCGGCGGATATGATATAAAGTGGGCGACCTCGCCCTGCCTTATCGTCGACGGCAATACCGTCAGGATGTGGTACGAGGGCGGGGATTCCAGCGGCCGGGTCCGCACGCTCTATGCTGAAATAGATAAGAGCACGCTTATAAAAGATATCCAGTAGCTAGTGCAGGGCTAAGCTTAGCGTAATTGCAATAAACACGAAAGCAGTAATGACTGTATACCTGACATCTTTTTTCCAGGCAAAATAAAGTACAGATATAATCGCGCTCGCAAAAACAGTCAAAAGCAGTATCGCAATCCCGAGTAATATGAATAAGATTGCGTAATCCTGCCTACCAGATTTTGAAAACTCCTTTGAAAGATATAAATTATATTCGTAATAAGGCTGTGTTTATTCGATGTGAATTGCAGCGGAGTGGAGGACCGTGTGAGCAGTATTCGAAGGGTTAAAAAAGCATACAAAAGCAGGCCCACTCTGGAGGGAGCAGGGGTGCATTTAAGGAGAGCCCTTGGCTTCGATCAGACCAATTTACTGGACCCCTTCCTTCTGCTGGACGACTTCCATTCCAATAACCCTAGGGACTATATCAGGGGTTTTCCCTGGCACCCGCACCGGGGCATAGAGACGATAACTTATATGCTGGACGGCAGGGTAGAACATGGCGACAGCATGGGGAATTCCGGCGTGATCAGCCCCGGGGACGTCCAGTGGATGACGGCCGGCAGCGGCATTATTCACCAGGAGATGCCAAAGGGGCAAAAGGATGGGTTGATGTGGGGCTTTCAGCTCTGGGCCAACCTGCCCGCCTCGCACAAAATGATGCCCCCCCGCTACCGCGGAATAACAGCGGAGCAGATCCCGGAGGTCATCACTCCCAGTAGCGCCAGGGTAAGAATAATCTGCGGCAAGGTTGATAAAATGACCGGCCCTGTGAAGGATGTAATCACCAGCCCGGAATACCTGGATGTCACAGTTCCGCCCAAATCAGATTTCAAACGCATTATCCCGGGTGGGCATACCGCATTTGCCTATGTGATCGACGGGGCAGGCTATTTCGACGACCGGCGGGACCCCTATCACTATGAGGTGGTCAACGATAGGTATTTCGATTTTGAAGGGGATGCCGTGTTTGGGCCGGAATATCTGGTGATGTTCGGCGATGGTGACGAGATCGCTGTCAGTGCCGGGGATAAACCGGTGAGGTTCCTGCTGATATCAGGCAAACCTCTGTGTGAGCCTGTGGCCTGGTACGGTCCCATCGTGATGAACACAGAGGAAGAATTAAGGACGGCCTTTGAAGAATACAGGCTGGGGACGTTTATTAAGAAACCGGCCTGAACGGGCGTTATTGCCGCCCGGGCCAGCGCTTGATGATGCCTTCTTTATTGACCCTGACATAATCACAGCTCGGCGCAGCGCCGCATTTGCGGCAGGCTTTATCGTAAGCCGAGTTTATCGTCCCGCATTGGGGGCATGAATAGTGGTCGACCATTTCGCCATACCACTGCTCCCAGCCGACTTCCTTGATGCGTTCCAGCGACTGCCAGAGTTCTAGCCTGTGAGGGAGGATGGACTGGAAGGCCTTCAACTCTTCGCACGGATATTCGCAGCACTGACCGCAGAAATCCAGGCCCTTCTCGGAAGCACATAGAATCAGCTTACACGAGCTGCAATACATATTTCTGCGCTCTGCTCTGCAGCCGTCGCATTTCAGGGATTCCACCGGCTGGTTAAAGGCTGCCGCCATGATCTCCAATCTACGGGGGTCCTCATGCGTGCCGATGAACAACGTGCAGGATGGGCAGAAGAGGCCACAAACGGCAGCCTCCCTTTTATCCGGTTTTCGAGGTTTGTTCTGTTGCTTCATAACGCCTGGGTATTATAGCTTAAATCACGCGCTTCAGCTTTTGATTTCGCCCCGGATGCCGATGATGGTCTCTTTGAAGGGGATGTCCTTGCCGCTGGAAAGTATGGCCTGCATGGCCATGTGTGTCAGACCAGCGCAGCATGGGACTTCCATGCGCAGCACGCTCAGGCTCCTTATATCCGATTGACGAAATACATCTGTCAGCTTTGCCAGGTGCACCTCGTAGTTATCGAGCTTGGGACAGGCCACTAGCAGGGCGTGCTCCTTTAAAAAGTCAGTATGAAGACCTCCGTACGAGAAGGCGGTGCAGTCGGCGGCCAGCAGTACATCGGCGCCCTGCAGGAACGGCGCTTTGGGCGGTACCAGCGTTAGCTGTACCGGCCAGTGGGCCAGTGCGGAGGGCTGACTGCCTCTGACGGCCGGCTCGGTCTTGCCGGCCGTCTCCTTAACCTGAGTAACGTTGGATGAAGGACAGCCGCAGGGCAGCGTATCCTTTTTCTCGAACTCCTGCACCATTGCCGAGGGGCATCCGCAGGCCGGCTCCGCCTTTAACCCGGGCTTTTTATTCAGGTGCTGCTTGCCGGCCTCTTCATTGAACGGCTCGGCTACACGTTCCTCGATGCTGATGGCGCTCTGGGGGCATTCCGATAAGCAGGCGCCCAGGCTATCACAATATTTGTCCGATACCAGCCTGGCTTTGCCATCCACTATCTGTAGTGCACCTTCGGCGCAGGAGGGAATACATATCCCGCAGCCGTTGCATTTGTCTTCGTTGATTTTGACTATCTTCCTCTTGATTTTAGTCGCTGTATTTTCCATTTCTATCCTCCTTTGAGCTGCTTTTGCTGATTCTTCAGCTTTTGATAGGTCTCCGCTCCCAGACATTGCTCGGCGAACTGGCAATACTCCGCGCACGAGTGTATGTTATTAAATACGGGTTGACCGCAGGCCGGGCAGTCCACTTTCATGTCGGAGGAGAAAAGCTCCACCTCACCGCCACATTGCGGGCATTTTTTGATCTTGATGTTGGGGGTTCCCTGTGCCACATTCCCCGGACAACGGAAAATCATCTCATCTGCTCCATTAATTATGAAATAATTATAGATGCCC
>JBEKVW010000088.1:0-8186 GCA_049513695.1 Dehalococcoidia bacterium
GGCTGTGTGGATATTGTTATGGAATGCTCTGGGGTGCCGAAGGTCCTGCAGCAGACGGTGGAGATGACACGCACCGGCGGACGCATCGTGCTGGTAGATCTATATGAGCAGAATGTGTCGCTGGACGTCAACCATATCATTCATAAACAGCTCAGCCTCATCAGCTCATTCATGCCACCTGAAGAGTCGGCTGCAAAAGACATCAGGGACGCCTTGAAACTCATGGCCGACGGCAAGGTCAGGGTCAAGCCCATGATCTCCCACGAATTCCCGCTTGACCAGACTATGGAAGGCTTCGAAATCCAGACCAAGGCCGACCAGTCGGTCAAGGTGATAATCAAGCCGTAGCGTTAATCAAAGTTACCGAAAAATTCTGGAAATTCTGATCAACATCATTTTCCCGTTTTCTGCTTATATAGCTGGGGCAGGAACTCAGGGAAATGGCTCATCTCAGCTATATTGTGCTTGCGCAGTTCATCTAGAAACTGTTGCGGGACGATCGCAGGCAGGGTAAAAGTGGAGCGCATACGAGTTCCGTAAGAGGTTGCCTCATATTCGTGGACTACGCTGGCCGTCGGTGTATCCTCGGAACCGGGCCCAAGAGGGCTGCTCACGTTGACATGGCTATAAATGGTGGAGATCGGCGCGGCGCTGTATGTGTGGTATCATTGTTAAACTGCCGGTTATAGGGAAGGAGGGGAAAAATGTCCGTCAAAATCTCAGATAGCTATGATGTCATAGTAGTTGGCTGCGGGGTAGCCGGCTCGGTTGTCGGCGCCATACTATCAGGTATGGAACACAGGAAAGTCCTTGTCCTGGAAGCTGCGCCCCAGATCGGGGGGCGTGCCACGTCATTCCGCGGGGAAGGCATCAGGGATGCCGACCAGTTCCGCAGAACACTGGCGCTGTGCGCCCACTCCTGGGTAAGCGACAGGACACAGCCCGCTCTGCCCATATTGATAAAGAAAAAGATGCTCGACGGGTATGTTTTCGAAGCTGGCGGAAGGGGCGCCTGGTACACCAACCGGGGACGCGTAAGCCAGGCCCTGGCGCTGTTTAACAAGGCTTCTATTTTCTACCCCAGCGTGGGCTTTGTCTGGTATGACCATGACTGGAAACCTTACATAATAAGCAGAAAAGGCAAGTACGGTTGGATGAGCGACGAAGATTTCGCTGAGATGGTCAAGGTGCATAAAGCCAAGCTCCAGGTGCGCAGCATAGCTGAGGCTGAGAAATTGGACCACGTGACCATGAAAGATTGGGTGGAGGGGATAACCGGCAATGAGCTGGCGCAGGAGTTCCACTATGCCATAGGGACTTTCCAGACCATAATCAATGATCCGGCCTTGAATTCAGCCGGAGAGAACCTGAAGGTGTTTCTACAAGTCCAGGAAACCGGTGTGCATATAACCAATGGTTCATGGGGTTTCGCCGGTGCGCCCGGGCACCGTTTTATCACGGAGGGTTTTACCTCTGCGGTCAAGGACCGTGGCGGCGATATAGTCACGGATGCCCCGGTTAAAGAGGTTATCATTCGCAACGGAAGGGTGGCCGGCGTTATGGCTGAAATTGACGGTAAAACCGTGGAGATAAAATCCCCGGTGGTTATCTGTACTGCGCCGCCCAAAGCGCTGCTTAAATTATTGCCGGAGAGCGTGCTCCCGGCGGAATTTGTCAGGTTGACCAAAAGGATAATACATACTTCGATGGTTGCCGCCCAGTTCGGCATGACCAGGCCCATAAGCGATTTCTGCGCACTCGAGGTGGACCCCAGGTCCTTCTACCATACTTCCATGCTGATCCCCGAGAGCGAAGGGCTTTTCAGGGGCAATGTCCCGCTGGATATAGTGTCCATGTCCACCATAGCGCCCACCACTGCACCTGAAGGCAAGCATCTGCTCGGCATGGCCAGCAGTATCCTGGCTGATGAAGCACATGATAAGAAGAAAGTGGATATAGTGATCGATAGGATGTTGAAGTTTGCAGATACTGCCTTCCGGGGATGGAGGAAAGCTCTCGATTTCATGCTGTTTACCGTTGGGGATACTTGCATACTATGGCGGCACCCGGAGGATGAATGGGTCGACGTCAAGTGCCCCACTGTGGAGGGACTGTATTTTGCCGGAGATACATACGGCAAGCGGACTAACGAAGGAGGCATCGAAGGCGCTGTTCACTCCGGGTTTATCTGTGCCGGCGCTGTAGCCCGCAAGGACTACCTGCAGCTACTGCCGCCGGTCTTCCGTTAAGAGCGACCATTAACGCTATACCGCCAATTCGAGGCCTCGGCTAATGTGCTCTCTGGATCAATTCAAAGATGGCGCCCCCGGGGCCCCCGGCATCGAGGTAGGCGAAACGGCCGGGATCATGGATGAAGAGGCGGGCGCCCTGAGCAACGAGCGTTTTGACCGCCTTGTCTACATCGTCCACCTTGAACCCGATGTGATGCAATCCTTCCCCCCAGGTATCCAAAAAGCGTGATTGGAATATACGGCCCTCAAGGCACTGCACAAGTTCGACCTCTAGCGGCCCTATCTGTGTGAAGGCCATTTTTATTTTCCAGGGCCGGCCTTTTACATCCAGCCCGCCGTTTTCGTGGTAGGTCCACGGCCCCATGCCGTAGAGTCTCGACCATGCCTCCACAGTTTTATCAATATCTTTGACTACATAGCTGACCTGGTCTATGGCCTTAACTTTGAACTCGTCCATAATACTGTCTGTCATGGTCTTACACCTCCGGAATTAATTCGAAGATTTATTTAACCGCTACAGCTTCGATCTCAATGGGGAAACCGCCCGGCAGGTCTTTGACGGCCACGCAGGTGCGGGCGGGCGGCTTTTCGGGGAAAAAGGTCTTATAGACCCCGTTCATATCGTCGAAAGAGGCCATGTCTTTGAGGAAGACGGTGACCTTGACCACCCTGCCCATGTCGCTGCCCAAATGTTCGAGCAGCCGCTTGATATTGCTCAGGCAGAGCCCTGTCGCTTTGCCGATATCGTCGGTGATCTGAATGTTTTTCTCAATATCGACCGGCAGCATGCCGGAAAGGAAAACCAGTCCCCCGGCCTCAACTGCATGCGAGTAGAGGCCCTTCCTCGACAGGAATTCAACCTCATGTGTCTTTTTATCCATCCTCTATCACCTCATAATAATCATCGGGGAAGCCGTTATTGTCCGAAGACCATAAGCAGGGAGATGTCGCCCTGGGCCTTATACTTACCCTCCATGGCCATCTTGGCGCCGTCGGCCTTGCCCTGGACGATGTCGGCCCAGACTTTGAAGGGGCCTTCAACGGTGCAGTCGGCCTTCTCAGCCTGGCCCATATGCCGGGTGCAGTTACCCTCGCTGATAGTCAGGTAGCAGTCGCCTGCCTGCTTGCCCGTGAATTTAAACTGCAGCACCCCTTCCTTGCCGGCGGCCTTGCGCGGGTTGAAAGCAAAGGCCATCATGGCGAGCAGGGTCTGAGGTGAGTCCGGCCTGTACATCAACCCGCCCTTCTTCTCCATCTCTGCGGGGGTCATGGCCCCGTCTATCATGGGCTGCCAGGCGATATTGGCCATATCGGCGATCACGTCCGGCTCAGCGATAGGCTGTGTGACGGCTGCCATGGTGGCGGGGGAAACTTTCCCGTCTTGAATCAGCTCCTTCCCGGCCTGCTCCACGGCATCGAGGATAATGTCCCTTTTGCCCGAATAGACCATGGATTCTGCGGCCGGACGGTAGATCTCGGCCAGCAGGCCGCCGGAGCTGCCGAAGACGGTCTTGCTCCAGTACCTGAGCGCGTCGAAGACCGAATCGTCGGGGAAGCCGGCCACCGATACTACGACTGATTGCGGGAACTTGCTGCGTAGCGGATGGCCGGTCCTGTCTTTGCCGCGCTTTAAATAAGGTATAAGTATGGGCAGTGTGCGCTCGATGAAGGCCTTCATCTCGGCATTTAAAGTGTAATAGTAAAGCGGTGAGGCATAAACCACTATGTCCGATTCAAGCCATTTCGGATATAGCTCCAGCGCCATGTCGTCTTTGTGCACACATACCCCGGGGGTCTTGGTCCAGCAGGTATAGCAGCCCTTGCAGTAGTTGATCTTCTTCTTGCGCAGGTCAACGACCTCTACCTCCGCCCCCGCCTCTTTCATGCCTTTGACCAGATGGGAGAGCATAATCTCCGTCTTGCTCTGACCCTTGACCCTGGGGCTCGAATTCAAAGCCAGGACTTTCATGGTTAAGCCTCCATTATTAGTAGTAAAATCTTGCGGCTGGGAACGCCACTTATTATAACAGGCATTGTCCATGTGAGGACGCCTTTTTGATAAAATAAGTCATTGCGAGCGAAGCGAAGAAATCCTTTGTACGAAGGCGGTTGCCAGACTTTGTTCCATGAGATTGCCACGTCGCTACGCTCCTCGCAATGACATTGTTAATAAAGTCCTATTAAGGGGGTACCGTCATGGAGTTAGAAGATAAAGTAATTTTGATCACCGGGGCTTCGTCGGGAATCGGCAAAGCGGTGGCGCTGGCCCTCAGCCATAAACATAACCGCATCGTAATCACCGCCCGCCGCAAAGAACTTTTGTCGGAAGTAGCGGAAAGCATTCAGAAGAACGGCAGCGAGGCCCTGTCCATCGCCGGAGATGCACTGGATGAGGAACAGGCCGACAGAGTAGTCAGGGAGGCGGTCGAACGCTTCGGCCGCATAGACATTGCTTTGCTCAATATCGGCGCAGGGCCTTCCCTCAATACCGCCAAGGCCCTGCCGGTGGATATCAAGCAAAACATGCATATAAACTATGATTCCATGATCAATTTCTTCTGCCCGCTGGTTCGCCAGATGAGGACCCAGGCCGAAGGTGGAGTCATAGCCAATACCAACTCGCTGGCGGGATTCCAGGGGATGCCCACCCAGGGGCAGTATTCGGCAGCCAAGGCCGCCTGCCGTATTTTCCTGGATACGGCCAGGATCGAATTGAAGCCGTATAACATAAGGGTGCTAACGCTTTGCCCCGGGTTTGTGGTTACCGAGAGGAATAAACAGAGGGGCATACCCAAATCTCTTACTATGACCTTGGACCAGGCCGCCGGATACATCTTAAAGGGCCTGAAAAATGAGATCAGGGAATACCTGTTTCCTCCTAAGTTGAGGAACATAGTTATAATTGGCAGAGCCCTGCCCCAATCCGTCAGGGAAAAAATCCTGGCCAAAATGGCTACCTCGGATTAACCTGTTTTGGACAAAGAAAAAGCCGGGCGTCTGCAGCCCGGCTTTTCAGGCAGAATACCCTCGAGTGCTAACCCTTACCGATACGGAACATTTTGGTTCCGCAAACCGGGCAAACCCCCTGCGTGGCAGGCTTGCCATTCTTCATTTTGACGTTCCTGGGATTGTTCATCTCTCGCTTTTTGCGGCATTTTACGCAATATGCTTGCATCGATACCTCCTTTTATATTGTTAACGCTCAATCCGAGCCCAAAGTTTATGGCCGTGTAAAGAATTTGCAATTTCGTAAAGGGGCGGGGAAATTATACGCCCCCCCCTTGACAAATAGCACGTATGTTCTATAAGATGTTAGTACAAATGTTTTAAACAGGAACGATTTGATCCAGGAGGCGCCCGATGTTAGGAGAACTGCATATCAAGAATTTCGCCGTTATAAAAGATATCGCGCTGAACTTCGTGCCCGGGCTTAACGTGATCAGTGGGGATGAGGGGACCGGCAAATCTCTCTTGGTGGACGCCCTGGGTCTTTTAATGGGGGCACGTGCCCCGGCCGGACTGATTCGCAGCGGTACTACCTCGGCACGCATCGAGGCTATTTTCTGGCCGGCCGACGCCACGGCCGCCTGCGCCCATATGATAATGGAAGAGAGCGGCATTGAAGCCGAGGCCAACGGGATGATCGTGGTCTCCAGGGACTTTCAGGATAGCGGGAGAAGCGTGGCCAGGATTAACAACCGGGCAGTACCGCTCTCTACCTTGCGCCAGTTGGGCAAGCACCTGGTGGATATACACGGCCAGATGGAGTACCTCTCACTGCTGGACACGGCCAACCAGTTAACCCTGGTGGATACCTACGGCAACCTTCTGGAAATGCGAGGGGGAGTTAAACGTGTTGTGGGTGATTTAAGGTCTCGTGAAAAGGAGCTGGCCGCTATGGATACGGCTGACAGGGAGGGCTATGCGGAGCTTCTTCAATATCAGGTAGAGGAGATCGACCGGGCCAGGCTGGAGGAGGTTGATGAAGAGGAGTTGCACCGTGAAAGGGATGTGTTGCGACGGGCAGAGGCGATCTGCGAGGGATGCCTGGATGCTTATTCCAACCTGTACAGCGATGAGAGGTCAGCATCGGTTTTAATACATAAGACGCTAACCGGCCTGCGCGGCATATCCTCCATTGATGGCAACCTCTCAGCCTATCGGGAGGGGCTGGAATCAGACCTGGCGAGCATCGAGGAAGCTGCTGCAGAGTTGAGGTCTTATGCGGAGAAAATGGAGAACAGCCAGGAAAGGCTGCAGGAGATTGAACGTCAAATCGATGCTATCGAAACATTGAAACGCAAGTACGGCAATACTATAGAAGCCGTTGCTAATTTTCGCAACAAAACACAGTCAGAGCTGGAATCCCTGCAAAACAGGCAGGAGCGGAAAACGAAGCTGGAGAATGAGGTCAGGGAGTTGAAAGCGGAAGCGGGCAGGCAGGCCGAGGCGCTGTCGCTAGCGAGGCGAGGCGCGGCCGGCCAGCTCGTTAAGCTGGTCAATGAAGAGCTGGGGGACCTTAACCTGGCCTGGGCCAAATTCGATATAGTGCTTTCCCGCAGGGAGGATGTGGAGGGACTGGCCGTCGCCGGCGGCAAATGCTTTGCCTATACTTCCGACGGTATAGACAGGATCGAGTTCCAAGTGGCCACCAACCCGGGTGAACCGATGAGGGCCATGGCCGCCATCGCCTCCGGCGGCGAGACCAGCCGCATCGTGCTGGCCGTTAAAAGCGCTCTAAAGATGGCTGACCCTATCCCTACTCTCATATTCGATGAAATCGATATGGGAGTGGGGGGCAGGGGCGCCGAGTCCGTGGGCAGGAAGCTGGCCTCGCTGGCCGCCTTCCACCAGGTGGTGTGTATCACCCACCTGCCGCAGATAGCCTGCTTCGGCGATAGCCATTTCAAGATGCTGAAGGAGATAGATGCGGGCCGCGCCTCAACCAGGGTCGAGATGATCGAAGGGCAGAACAGGCTCAAGGAGCTGGCTGCCATGCTGGGATCGGAGCGCAACGGAAATGTAATGTTGAAGGGCGCCGAAGCCCTGGTTAAGAGCGCCGAGAAATGGAAAAGCGGCGCCAGGGAACTGGCCGCCGCCTGATATCCATTTTGGCGTTTAAGATTAGAAGGATTTCTTGTAGATCGAAGCTATGGCTGCATTATCCATGGTCCTGGGATGGAACTTGGCCCAGGATCCGGTCTTTAAGGCGTTAGCAGCCAGCTTTTCGAAGTCCGGATCTTTAACATGAAGGCTGCTTAATTTGAAATCCATGCCCACTCGTTTCAGCCACCTTTGAGTAGCCTCGATGCCGTCGGATGCGCCGAAAACGTTCTTGCCCAGCCGCTTGAAGCGATCTTCACGCACAGGCTGAGTATATTTCATCCATTCCATCAAAAGGGCAGCGAGGCCGTCGGCATGGGCTATGTCATAATGGCCGCTAAGTGCATGCTCGATAGCATGGAGAGTCATCAACCCGGTGCCGCCTCCCAGGCTGGCGAACTGCGAGCAGGCGATGGTGCTGGCCCAGGAAAGGCGTGTGCGGCCCTCGATGTCGTCCAGCTTATCCAATACAGCCGGCAGCGATTCCACCACGGTGCGCATGCAGGCTTCGCGCAGGGAATCGTTGATCAGGGTAAATTCATCGCAGGTTATATACGGCTCGACCAGATGGCAGAAGATGTCCAAACCTCCCTGCGCAGTCGGCCGTGCTGGTAGGGTGAGAGTAAGCTCGGGGTCGATAATGGAAAGGGTGGGGTTCATCTGGCTGTTGCTGATAACGACCTTTTCATGGGTCTCCCAGTTAGTGACCACGGCGCCGCTGTTAGCCTCCGACCCGCTGGCGGCTACTGTGGGGATAAGCACGATGGGCAGCGCTTTGCCGGCTTTGGCTCTGCCTTCGTATATGGAAAAGATGGGATCGGTCCCGCCGGC
>JBEKVW010000089.1:0-8100 GCA_049513695.1 Dehalococcoidia bacterium
GCGGGGTATTGCCGGGTAATCCTTTTCCCCTTGGAGCTACATGGGATGGCAAGGGGGTTAACTTTGCCGTCTATTCCGAAAAGGCTGAAAAAATGGAGCTCTGCCTGTTTGACGAGGGCTCCGTCTTCGAAAGCGAGTGTATTGCCTTTAGAGAGGTAAAGGGACAGATTTGGAATATGTGCGTGCCGGGCCTTGCGCCCGGGCAACTCTATATGTACCGGGCTTCCGGCCCTTATCAGCCGGAAAACGGCCTGCGCTTCAACCGGAACAAGCTGCTGCTAGATCCGTATGCCAGGGCCATCTCCGGCAAGATCGACTGGCAGTCCCCTCTGTTTGCCTACGATACTGGCAAAGACGATGACCTCATTATGGATGCGAGGGATGACAGCGCGGGGACGCCCAGGTGCGTGGTGACCGACCCGTCTTTCGACTGGGAAAATGACCGCCCTCCCTCGATACCGTGGCCTAAAAGCATCATTTATGAGACGCATGTCAGGGGCTGCACCATCATGCATCCCCAGATCAAAGCACATAAGCGCGGCACTTATGCTGCGCTGGCTTCGGATGTCATGCTGGACTATTTCAAGCGGCTGGGCATCACTGCCCTGGAGCTGATGCCGGTGCATGAATTCACCGATGATAGGGGACTGGTTAATCGAGGCCTGAATGACTATTGGGGTTACTACAGCATCAACTATTTTTCCCCCACCTCGCGCTATTCCTCCTCAGGAGACAGGGGAGCACAGGTGGTGGAGTTCAAACGCATGGTCAAGGCGTTACACCGGGCAGGCATCGAAGTGATCCTGGATGTCGTCTATAACCATACGGCCGAAGGCAATCAGTTTGGTCCCACATTAAGCTACCGGGGTATAGATAATGAAACGTATTACCGCCTCGACCCGGCGAACAGGCGCTACTATGTGGACTATACAGGCACGGGGAACAGCTTGAATGTGCGGCATCCCCAGGTACTGAAGCTGATTATGGACAGCCTGCGCTACTGGGTGACGGAGATGCACGTAGACGGTTTCAGGTTCGACCTGGCCTCGGCCCTGGCCCGGAATTTGCACGAGGTGGACAAGTTATCGGCATTTTCCGATATCATCCACCAGGATCCGGTTATATCCGGCGTGAAGCTGATAGCGGAACCCTGGGATGTGGGGGACGGAGGCTACCAGGTTGGCAATTTCCCCGTCTTATGGACCGAGTGGAATGCCAAATACCGGGATACGCTGCGCCGTTTCTGGAGGGGCGACGAGGGGCAGGCCGGCGACCTGGCTTACCGCCTGACCGGCAGCAGCGACCTCTACCAGGATGACGGCCGCCGTCCCTACGCTAGCATCAATTATATTACGGCGCACGACGGGTTTACTCTGCAGGACCTGGTCAGCTACAACCAGAAGCACAACGAAGCCAACGGCGGCTTGAATAAGGATGGAATGGACGAGAATTTGTCCTGGAATTGCGGGGCCGAGGGTGCCACCCCCGATCAGTCCATCCTCGATTTTCGTGAGAGGCAGAAACGTAATTTTATTGCCGCCCTGATGTTGTCGCAGGGCGTGCCCATGCTCTGCGGCGGCGACGAGCTCAGCCGGACGCAGGGCGGCAACAATAATGCCTATTGTCAGGATAACCGGATAAGCTGGTATGACTGGGACCTGGACATAAGGAAACAGGATTTTCAAAATTTTGTTAGAGACCTGTGCCGTTTGCGCCGCGACCATCCCGTATTCCGCCGGCGTCAGTTCTTCAAGGGACGGCCTATACGCGGTCAGGAGGTCAGGGACATTGTTTGGCTACGGCCGGACGGTCAGGAGATGGAGGAGCCCGATTGGGATACCCAGTGGGTGCACTGCGTGGGAGTGCTCCTGGACGGCGGGGCCCTGGACGAATACGACGATGAGGGGAATTCCATCCAGGACGATACATTTATGATCGTGCTGAATTCCTATAAAGGGATAATACCCTTTAAAATGCCGGAATGCAGCACACCAACCAAATGGCAGATAGTGCTGGATACTTCCAAGCCCGGCCTGCCGGAGAAAAAAACAACGGTTGAGGCGGGAAAAACAGTCGATATTCCCCTCAATTGCCTGATGCTGTTTATGCGGATCAACAAGTAATATCGGCGCCAGGATACAATTGTCATTGTTTTGTTATAAATAAAATGTAAATTTTATTATTATTCAATTCGAAGGTCTATATACTAGGATTTATTTATCTAAATATTCGAGGAGATTTCATAATGAGTATGTCCAATAATCCATCATGTTTAGATCCCAAGGTACTGATTAAAGATTTGCGCAGTAAGGACGGAAGGGCCAGGGTCAGGGCCAGAAAGAACCTGGTTAAAATCGGGCACCGGGCGGTGAAATACCTGATAGAGGCGCTTAAAGATAAGAACCAGGTGGTGAGGTGGGAAGCTGCCAAATCACTGGGGGAGATCGAGGACCCTTTGGCCGTGGATGCGCTGGTTACGGCTTTGAGGGATAAGATGTTCGATGTGCGCTGGCTGGCCGCACAGGCCCTCATCCAGATAGGCCCCAAGTCGATCAAACCCATATTACGTGCCCTGATCGAATATCCCGAAGACGATGACGTCAGGGTGGGCGCACATCACGTATTCCATGATCTGCGTACCCGTGATTACGATGATGTTTTGAGGCACGTAATGGTTTCACTGGAGGATAGCACGCTCAAACTTGGCATAGACCTCGAGGCTAAGAAGGCCCTCGAGGAAATGCAAAAATAAGAGAAAGGGATGCAGATAAGGAGGTAAGGATGAAGCCGATCGGCCCGTTGATGGTTGAACACCGGTTAATCGAACGCATGATTGCTTTGCTGAAGGAAGAGGCCGTGCAAGCCCGCAAAAGCAACACTATCGATGTAGAGTTCCTTCAAACGGCGGTCGACTTTATCAGGAGCTATGCCGATAGGACGCATCACGGCAAGGAAGAGGATATCCTGTTCCGGGACCTGGCCTTGAAACAGTTGGCGCCGGATCACAAAAGGATAATGGAAGAATTAATAGAGGAACACATGAGCGCCCGCAAAATGGTCGCCGCGCTGGTCGAGGCCAGGCAAGGTTATATGCGGGGTAATTCGGCAGCCTTGAAAGACGTGATTGACCTCCTAGAAAAGCTGGCCGATTTCTATCCGGGGCATATCGAAAAAGAAGACAAGCATTTCTTCTATCCCATCCAGGATTACTTCAGCAAGGAAGAACAGGACAAAATGCTGCTGGAGTTCTGGGAGTTCGACAGGAAGCTGATACACGAAAAGTACCGGAAAGTGGTGGAAAGCCTCGAACATAAACCGGATCAGAGCAGCGGCAGTCAATCATAAACATCCGCCTTTGGTAGCATAGCAGGTGCCTACGATTTTCTAAACCCGGCTGTTGCTTTTCCGGCCCTATTTTGCCGTTCGTTCGATGTCACATATTTTTTATTATGCGGTGGCCGATTTTATGACTTTTTAATGGGATAGGGTGTATTTTTAACAGTACGCCCTGATTGGGCGGCAAAAAATATTTATGACAACCTAAAGGAGGTGCGCTATGTGGTACTGGGGCAATGGAATGATGGGTGGGTGGATGGGCCTGGGCATATTGTTTTTCATCCTGTTCTGGGGCGCAGTAATCTGGTTAATAGTATGGATAGTCAGGAGGGCGACAGCTAAAGGCGGCTCGGGCACAAGGAGTGCTCTGGACATAGCCAAGGAACGCTATGCCAAAGGTGAGATTACAAAGGAGCAGTTTGAACAAATCAAAAAAGACGTCATGTAAAACACCGGTCTCAAAGATATATTTAGAGGTGGTTCCATGACGGTGGACTTTAATATAATGGTTGCGGGCGAAGCAGGCCAGGGGCTGCAAGCGGTCTGTATCGTTCTTTCCAAAACATTTACACGGGGCGGGTATCATATTTTTGCGGACCAGGATTTTGAATCCAGGATTAGAGGAGGGCACAGCTTCTGCAGAGTCAGGGTCAGGGATATAGATGTCCAGGCCATATCGGAGCGCATCAACCTCCTGGTAGCGCTCAATCAGGAAAGCATCGATATTCACCGCAAGGAAATTGTGAAAGACGGCCTGATGCTAATTGATGGGGAAGATCCGGGTAGCGAGGATGCCAATTTATTTCATGTTCCTATGAGCAGGCTGGCGAAGGACCAGGCCGGGAATCTCAGGACATCGAACTCTGTAGCTCTGGGATCGATAATAGCGCTAATCGGATACGATATAGATATATTGTCCGGTGTGTTCAAAGACCATTTCAAAGAGCCGGACATTATACAGCAGAATATAAAGGCAGCCTCGGCTGGATATCAGTATATAAAGGACAATTTTAAACAGCCCTACACTTATCAGATGCCGCCGCATGACAAGTCAGATCGGATGATGCTGGACGGGAATGAAGCCGTGGCGCTGGGGGCTCTGGCAGCCGGATGCAAATTTGTCTCCGGCTATCCCATGACGCCGACAACCCCTATCCTCGAATATCTCGCCTCCAAAGCCGGGGAAATGGACATGGCAGTCGTGGAGGCGGAGGATGAGATTTCCGCCATTAATATGAATATCGGCGCCAGTTTTACCGGAGTCAGGTCGATGACAGCAACCTCCGGCGGTGGTTTTTGCCTGATGGTGGAAGGCTTCGGGCTGGCCGGGATGACTGAAACTCCGATAGTTGTAGTCTATGGTCAGCGGGCGGGCCCGGCCATAGGCCTGCCTACCAGGACGGAGCAGGGCGACCTGCAGTTTGTATTGCGTGCGTCACACGGTGAGTTCCCCAGAGCCATCTATGCACCAGGGACAGCGGAGGAAGCGTTCTGGCTCACAATCAAGGCGTTCAATATGGCCGAGAAATACCAGATACCGGCTGTGCTGCTGATCGATCATCACCTGGCCGATTCTTATTGCAGCGTCAACCGCTTTGATCTAAATAAAATATCCATCGACCGCGGCCAGTTGCTTAGTACTGCCGAACTCGAAAAAGCACATCCGTATCAAAGGTATAAATATACCCAAACGGGAATCTCCCCGCGCGCTCTTCCGATGGCCGGCGATGAGCTTGTGGTTTCCGATTCCGATGAGCATGATGAAGACGGTCATATGATCGAGGATGCCGAAACACGGAGGCTGATGGTGGAAAAGAGGATGCTCAAGCTACTCAGCATTAAGCAGGATATGGCTTCACCGTGTGTCTATGGACCAGAGAAAGCCGCCACCACACTGGTAGGTTGGGGCAGCACATATGGCCCCCTGAAAGAGGCAGTGGATACGCTGAACAAGGAAAAAGCGGACGTCAACCTGCTGCATTATTCTGAGATTTGGCCCTTCAATAAACAGCCAGTCATAGGAGCGGCTTCCACGGCTAAAAAGATATATACGGTGGAGAATAATTTTACCGGCCAGTTTGCCGATTTAATTGCTCAGGAGACCGGCAGGATGGTAAACGGCAAAATACTGAAATGGGACGGCAGGCCTTTTTCACCCGAATACATAGTCCGCGAGTTTAAAAAGATAGGGTGATTCTAAAATGGACGATAAGAATATGTACGTTGGAATAAAGCCTGCCTGGTGCCCGGGATGCGGCAATTTCGGCATCCTGCGAGCTGTCCAGAAGGCCTTCGCTGACCTCGGCCTGAAGCCTCACCAGATCCTGATGGTATCGGGGATAGGGCAGGCGGGCAAACTCCCTCACTATACAAGGGCCAATATATTGAATGGACTGCATGGACGGTCCATACCTGCTGCTATCGGGGCCAAAATCGCCAACCCCGAACTGGTCGTTATAGCTGAAAGCGGTGACGGTGACGGTTATGGTGAAGGGGGCAACCACTGGCTGCATGCCATGCGTAGAAACCACGACATTACCTACCTGGTGCATAATAATCAGATTTATGGGTTAACCAAGGGGCAGACGTCGCCTACCAGCGATTATGGATTCGTAACCAAAATTACGCCACAGGGAGCTCCGCCGCCGATAAACCCTATTGTAGTGGCCATAGCCGTTGATGCCGGTTTCGTTGCCAGGAGCTTTGCAGGCGATATTGACCATCTTGCCGGGATGATTCAACTCGGCATCAAACACAAGGGATTTGCCCTGATCGATATCCTGCAGCCCTGTGTTACTTTCAATCATAAAAATACGTTCGATTGGTATAGTAAGAGGGTTTACAAGCTGGAGGATGAGAAAGGATATAACCCCGAGGATAAAGCCGCGGCCCTCATAAAAGCACTGGAATGGGGAGAACGTATCCCTATAGGAGTTATATACAGGCAGAACAAGCCGGTCTTTGAAGACGGGCTTCCAGCTTTAAAAAACGGGCCGCTGGTCGGGCAACAAATAGAGCCGCGAAAGATCGAACAGTTGCTTGGCGAATTTTCTTAGCTGTAAGACAAAGAACAAACACTAAAACAAATATGCTGTCTGCATAGGATAAGCGGGCTCTTTTATTATATCTGTTGACATATAATCCTTGCGGGATTATCATTCTTTTATAGCTCGTACCTGATACTGTAAACTATGAAGAAACTAAGTGTACTGGTAGTGGATGATGAAGAGCGCATTATCAATTTTCTCAGGTCCAAGCTAAGGGTCTCCGGGTACGAGGTTTTAACCGCCGGCAACGGCAAAGAGGCGTTTGAACGCTTCCATAATTACGATCCCGACATAATTGTCCTGGACCTCATCATGCCCGAGATGGACGGCTTCGAGTTTCTCAAAGAACTTAGGACGTTTTCTCAGGTGCCCGTTATTATACTCAGCGCCAGGAGCGAGGACGTCGATAAAATTCAGGGGCTCAACCTGGGCGCCGATGATTATCTTCCCAAGCCGTTTAATCCCAATGAACTGATCGCCCGCATCGAAGCCATCAGCCGGCGCATCGTGCAGGAGAAAAAAAGCAAGCCTGTCGAAACACTTGCTTTAAAAGACGTTCATATCGACTTTAAAGGGCACAGCCTGACTGTCAAAGGCGTAGAGGAACATTTAACACGCATTGAATGGCTCTTGTTGGCGGAACTGGTGCAAAATACGGGGCGTGTCGTTGCCTATGAGGAATTGCTCAGCAGGATCTGGGGGCCGGAATACCGCAATGATATACAAATTCTCAGGACCTGGATTAGCAGGCTGAGAAACAAGATCGAGCATAATCCTGACGAACCCGAATATATCGTGACCGTTCCCAAACTGGGCTACATGTTCAAACAAAAGCCCGGATAGAAACCCCACTTTTATCCTCGACGGGCGTCTACAATTTCCACTTCACATAAGCCTCACCAAATGACACGATTATTTAATACTTTTCTGGGGCATTTTATGATTATTTAATCTCGTGAAGATTACTATTAAGGCCATTAGTAAGCGAAGGAAGGACATAATAATATTCTGAACCCGGGGTGATCATTATGGACAGCGGTGCCCGCTCAAAGGTGGGGGCCAGATAACTCACATATATTCTGCATGAATAGAGGAGGAAGACATGGTATTTCAAAGAACATCTGAAACAGGCACAATGCCGGATGTTACCGGGCGTCAGGGGAAACCGGGTAAATATCCCGTCACCGCAACGAGATTCCCTGTGTACTGGAGGACCCCTAATGACAGCCTTCTGTGGTCTCCGATCATTGAAATGTTCTCGGACAAGGATAAAATAACCCTGCGCGTCGAAGTGCCGGGCATAAAAAAAGAGGATATAAATATCGACGTCATCGGTAATGACCTGATAATTAAAGGTGAGAGAAAATCCGAGTCTTGTTCCAAAGCCAGGGACTATATCCAGTGTGAGATAGCCTACGGCAATTTCTATCGCTCCCTGCCGCTGCCGTCGGAGGTCCGCAAATCAGGAATCAAAGCCAGCTATAGCGATGGTATCCTGCAGGTTGACCTGCCCAAGGACCACAGCAAGAAATCTAAACGGGTAGGCGTAAAGATTTCTGCCGCCCGCCCCAAAGCTAAAAAATAAGACTTGCTTGAATATATCAATTGATGGAACAAATACCGCAAAAATAGAATATAAGGAGGAAGCAGATGAAACCATTTGCCGAGCTATTTAAGACTGGAGACTGGAAAGCGGAAAAGCATGTTCCGGTAATCG
>JBEKVW010000090.1:0-7978 GCA_049513695.1 Dehalococcoidia bacterium
CGTTATTTCGATGGTGAAACCGCCTGTTCTTTCATGCAAGCTGAGTTAATTTGATACAATAAATTACCAGGTCTGTATATGAAGGACGTACTTTTTTCTGCGATCGCAGGGCAAAAGGCTGACTATATCGAGATTCGCCTTGATGAAAGCAGCTCAAGCAGGCTGACTTTCCGCGGGGACCGCCTCGAGGAGGCGGGGAGGAGCGCCAGTACGGGAGGCAACGTAAGGGCGCTCGTACGGGGCGGCTGGGGATTTGTAACCTTTAACAGCCTGGATAATCTGGCAGATAAGGTAGCCCTGGCCGTTGAACAGGCGGGGTATGTCGGTAAGGAGGATAGCAAGTTCAGCCCTATCGCGCCTGCAACCGACATTGTATCAGCCGAATTCAAGAAAAACCCCCTAGATATAGCGCTTTCGGCCAAGAAAGACATCCTGGATGAATACAACCGGCTGATGCTGGGCACACCGGAAGTGCAGACTACCAGCATCGGTTACGCCGACACTCAGAAAAAGGTAACGCTGGTCACTTCGGAAGGAGCACATATAGAACAGAGCCGCATCGATGTCAGCCTGCGGCTTACCGCCATAGCCAGCAGGGATGGCGACGTGCAGCAGGTTGGCCTCAGTATCGGCAGCAAAGGTGATTTCGCCGTTGTAGAGAATTTGCATAATGCGGCCAAAGATATCGCCCGCCGCGCCGTTGCGCTGCTCTCGGCTCCCCATGTAAAAGGAGGGACTTATACGGTAGTACTGGACCCTATACTGGCCGGCGTGTTTGTGCACGAAGCGTTCGGGCATCTTTCCGAGGCTGATCACGTTTACGAGAATCCGCAGCTGCGCGAAATAATGGTGCTGGGACGCAGGTTCGGAGGCAAACATTTGAACATCATCGACGGTGCGGCCGTACCCGGACTGCGCGGCAGCTTTAAATACGATGATGAGGGTACCCCCGCCACTAAAACATACCTTATCCGGGAGGGCATCCTTAACAGCAGGCTTCATTCCAGGGAGACAGCCGCCAGAATGAATGAAACACCCACCGGCAATGCCAGGGCCATAAATTACCAGTTCCCGCCCATAGTTCGCATGACCAATACCTATATTGAACCGGGCCGGACTTCCTTTGACGATATGATCAGCGATATAAAAGAGGGTATCTACGCAAGGGAATGGTATGGCGGGACCACCAGTCTGGAAATGTTTACATTCTCCGCAGGTGAAGCTTATATGATCAGGGACGGTAAGGTTGCGGAGATGATTAAACCCATAGTGCTCACCGGCAACGTTTTTACAACTCTTGATAATATAGACGCAATAGGAAATGATCTGGATATGAACCAGGGCGGTGGATGCGGAAAGGCCGGCCAATCACCCCTGCCAGTGTCCAACGGTAGCCCGCATATACGGATAAAGAATTGTCTGATCGGGGGAAAGTGAGTGGAGGAGCTCCTTAAAATCGCACGTAAATCCGCAGAAAGTGCCGAGGTCTTTCATATGGTGTCCCGCAGGACCACGGCTCAATTTGAAGCCAACCGCTTGAAACAGATACAAACCCGGGAAAGCACGGCAACCGCTTTACGCATCGTTAAGAAGGGCAGGGTGGGCTTTGCCCAGGCAAGCGGCAATATCAAAGGCAAAGACCTGCTCAAAATGGCGCTGGAAACCAGCCCCTTCGGCTACCAGGTGAATTTCCTCTTCCCCTCCTTCGAATCGTTTCCCCAAGTAGAAGTATTCGATCCTCAGGTAGAGGGCACCTCCATCAAGGACATAGTCAGCCTGGGCGAAAACATTATCCGAGAGGTCTGCGCTAATACGCCGGGAATCCTGTGCGAGGGCAGCCTCTCAAGTGGCACCGCTACCTTGACCATTGATAATACCAGCGGCGAGAATGCCAGTTGTAGGCGCAGCAGTTTCAGCGTCAGCATGGACGGGATGTTGATTCGCGATGGCGATATGCTCTACGTCGGCGATATTCGGAGCTCGTGCCGGCCCATAATCGACCATGCACCAATCTCCGGCGAGATTATCCGTCAGCTGAACCTGGCCAGGAAAAACGCTTCTATCGGCACCGGTACATTCCCGGTTATCTTCACGCCTTTCGGGGTTGCCGGCGCTCTACTGGCGCCCCTTATTTCGGCCTTTAACGGCAAAACAGTGCTGGATGGGGCTTCCCCATTGAAGGATAAAATAGGGCAGCAGATATTCGATAAACGCTTCTCTTTCCATGATGATCCCACCATACCCTTCCAACCGGGCAGCACACCGTTTGACGATGAAGGGGTTCCGGCCCGCAAAAATACGCTCGTTGACGCTGGGACGGTAGAGCAATTCTATTACGATCTGCACACGGCAGCCCTGGCCGGAACGCACAGCACCGGCAACGGCAACCGCAACGGCGGTATGCCGTCACCTTCACCGCATGCGCTGGTTATTGATCCCGGCCACACTCCTCTAGACGAAATGATAAAAAATATCAAGGAAGGCCTGATCGTAGAGCAGTTGATGGGCGCGGAGCAGGGCAATATTCTTAACGGCGATTTCAGCGGTAATGTGTTATTGGGCTACAAGGTTGAAAACGGCGTCATAGCCGGCCGCGTTAAAGATACCATGGTGTACGGGAATGTCTATCAGCTACTTAAAGACATCACAGCTATCGGGAACGACTCTCGCTGGATAGCGGGCTATGTTAATACCCCCAGCATCTGTTGCGCGCAGATATCAATTGCGTCAAAATAACGACATGAAAAAACTGGTAAACTTCCGCAAAGAGCCGAGGCCGAAATCATGTGACTTGCTGGCCGCCTGGCCCGGTATCGGAAATCTTTCGCTCATATTGACCAGGTACCTCAGAGAAAAGCTACAAGCCGAGGAGATCGGGGAAATCGAGCCCTTCTCCTTCTTCGATCCCATCGGGGTCATGGTAAAGGACAATATAGTTGAGGCGCCGCAATTCCCCGAAGGCAAATTTTATTACTGGCACAATCCCAGCGGTAAAAAAGATATTATGTTCTTCATCAGCGATGAGCAGCCCACTTTCAAAGGGTACGATCTGGCCAACTTCATTCTGGATATATCCCGTAAATTCAAAGTGCAGCGGATTTATACCTTCGCTGCTGCCATCGCCAAGATACACCACACTGAACAACCCAAGGTCTGGGGTGTAGCCACTGACGCCAGGCTCATCGACTTTCTTAAAAAATATGAAGTGGTATTAAGGGGACGGTTACAGATAGCCGGACTTAACGGCCTGCTGTTGGGAGTTGCCAGGGAACGCGGCATGGAAGGCATATGCCTGCTGGGGGAAGTGCCATCCTACACCACCCGCATACCCAACCCCAAAGCGGCGCTGGCCGTCATAAAGGTACTTCTGAAAATTCTCGATATTTCCGTCGATCTCGCAGAGCTTGCTAAAATAGCCGAAGAATCGGACCAGCAAATGAAACGTCTGGCGGCCCAGGCCATGGGCGAATATATCGACCGCTATACCAGGCCGATATGGCCGCCGCCTGAGGATGAAGAGGAATTCGAGGAAGACGAAGAAGACGAGGGCGAGGAGGACTAAATGGATTCGAAGCAACAACAGGTTGTCGAAGTTATAGCCAAAATTTTGAACTCAGATCAAGAAATACTGAATTCCGAAATTGCTGTTCTGTCCGACCTCAATGACTACGACTTGGCAAAATTCGGAACAGCCTGGCAAGGTGCTGGTCCCGAGAAAAGACTAAGCTTGATTTCCAGATTGGTAAGCATCAGTGAAGACGACGTGATCCTTGATTTCACCAGGATTTTCAAGATGGGGCTGGATGACACCGAGGAAAACATCCGCATAAAATCCCTTGAAGGGCTGGAGCTGGAAGATAAATATATCTACGCCTGGCCTATCATCAAAGTTCTTAAATCGGATGCATCAGAGGAAGTGCGAGCGGTGGCGGCGCGTGCACTCAGCAAGTTTGCCCTGATGGCAGAGCTCGGCGACGTGCCCGAAAGCGTTATCCAGGATATATTCAGCGCATTAATGGATATCCTGGAAAATACTAAAGAGCCTCTGACCGTACGGCGGCGTGCACTGGAAGCCATAGCGCCATTCCATCAGGAACTGGTGGAAGACTATATAGAGGACTACTACCATAGCGAAGATGCCAAGGTTAAAGCCAGCGCCATATTCGCCATGGGACTCAACTGCAATTCACGGTGGCTCGATTTTCTTATAGACGAGATGCAGAGTAAGGCGCCGGAGTTCAGATATGAGGCGGCCAAAGCCAGCGGCGAAATCGAGGATGAGCAAGCAGTTCCTTACCTGTTGAACTTATTGAACGACGATGACCACGAAGTGCAGGATGCTGCTATTATGTCACTCGGCAAAATTGGCGGCAAAGAGGCGAAACAGGCTTTGCAGAGGCTTAGTAAATCAAAAGAACCACGGATCAAAGACGCGGCCAAAGCCGCTTTAACAGAGCTTTCAGCTTGCGAAGATCCACTATCTTTGAGTTTCTAAACAGACAGCCTGATCTGACCGGAGAAAAAGTCAGGCTTCGCTCGAGGCGTCTGGAAGATGCTGCGGACGAATACCGCTGGCGCGTGGACGAGGAGTTGTGCAAGCTCGATGCTGCTATACCTATTACCCTTCCCTATAATGAGTTCCGGGACCGCTATACACTGGAGCTTGAGTGTCCGGGGCTAACCTATACCCTGGCTATCGACGCCCTTGAGGGCAGACATATAGGCAACTGCAGTCTTTTCAACTTCGATTTCCTCAACTCCGTAGGCGAGATCGGGATCCTGATTGGCGAGAAGGTGTACTGGGAACGTGGTTATGGCGTTGATGCCATCAAAACCTTCATAACCCATATTTTTGAGACTTCGGAAATAAACAGGATCATTTTGAGGACGCTTAACTGGAACGGCCGCGCACAAAGATGCTTTGAGAAATGCGGCTTTCAGGCCTTCGGCAACCTGTCTAAAGGCGAGTATGACTTTATTATGATGGATATCAAACGGCGGAATATGTTGAAGGACGATCAGTAGACGAATATCGGTGCTTCGTCCGTTATAATGCGCCGTGCCCGCCTGAGCCTCAGCCGCAGCCTTTTGGGCAAAGAGAATAGTCCCCTGTGTGCAATCCCGTCATATGACCTTAAGTTTCCTGACACTCTCTCTGCAATTCTGCTGTTTATTTCCCTTGGTGACAGCCGCGTTGGGTCCAGATTGTCCGATGCAGTATGAAAACCCCACAGATCGACGAAAGACGGTACGTATACCTGGTACGGACGCACAACCTTGAATATGCTTTTCAGCGTCCGGTTAATGGCGCAAAAATTGTGGAGGTTTATCCAGCCTGCCTGTCCTGACTGCACCACCATTATGCCGCCTGGCTTCAACTTAGCTTTCACCAACTGATAGAATTCACGGGTGTAAAGCATACGCGCCGGTCCTTCTTCCACGGGGTCGGCCAGATCGATAATAGCAACGTCGAAACGTGCACTGGTCTGCGCAATGTATTTTCTGGCATCGTCATAAAGAATGTGCGCCCGCCGGTCTTCAAAAGAGCCTCGATGAAAGGTAGGAAGATGTTTGCGGCAGAGCCTGACCACTTCTTCGTCAATATCCACCATCACGGCCTTTTTGACTGTCCCGTGCATTAACACGTCCCTCAATGTAGCCCCCTCACCTCCGCCAGCTATAAATACATCCTGGGGATCGGGATGGGTCAGCATGGCCGGATGGACCAGCGACTCATGGTAGATAAACTCGTCCTTTTCGCCCGACTGTATCTTCCCGTCGAGGACGAGGCATATGCCGAAGGTATGTGTCTCAACTATCTGGGCATGCTGAAACTCGGTAGTTGTGTCACGTAATACGCGATTGATCCCATGTATCTGTACTAGGTCCTGTGAAAGCTCATCGATAAGCCATTTGTTCTTATTGAAGTAGTCGGGTCTGGCCGTCATTAACTTACCATCACCTTGCTCTCAATAAGCACACCCCGCTTCAATTCAATATAGGTTGTCGATTTGGCCTTCAACCTCTCTGACACCGGCTTGACCGCATTCTTCGGTTCGATAACGTCGCCGCAGGTGAAAACGTCGACGGCGGCGAAACTATATTCCGGCCAGGTATGAATGGAGATGTGCGATTCGGCTATAATGACGACCCCGCTGACCCCCTGCGGGGTAAACTGATAGAAAGAATCCTTGATTACGGTAGCTCCTATCGACCTGGCAACGTCGGTCAACAGGGTCCGCAGGTATTCGACATCGTTCAGCAACTCTGCATTGCAGTCTTTTAATTCGATTAAGACTTGTTTCCCCAGGGCGGCCAATTGGTTGTCCTCCTTTAATGTGTCCTGGTAGCTAATGTTACATTTTCATAAACTTTTCAAACAGGCCGTAATTTTATATTTTATGTTGGGCAATTTCAAGAAAATGTACCCTTTTGGCTATTGACAAAGTCTATTTGACCTTGTAAAATGCTCGCAAAATTCATCATAAGGAGGCGTATGCCGTGAGGAGAATTTTGGGTACCCTCGTTGCCCTTGTTGTGGCCGTATCAATGGTGCTGATACCCGCCACCGTCTCAGCCGATCTTGGTAAGTGCACAGGTTGGGACAAAGTTAAATGGGAAGATAACCAGAACTCCTGGAATCTATATCTAGCACATTGGGGAAGGACACCCACAAGTGCCATGTCCAGACTGGCGGGTTTAGCCGGGCCAGATGTACTTAATCCCGGCGTGTGCAACATCGCCAAATGTCCGCAGCCCACTGGCTGTGACATCAATCAGTGCCTGGGTGGCTGCAGCAACGCCAACGCTCAGACTGGAACTCTCGGATCTTCCTGCACCACTGCTCAGAATGCTCTGAATCCCGCAACCCCAGCTACCTCACTACCGATAGGCGATTGTCCGTTGAATTGCCCGACCGGCACAACCGTTGCTGGCCTTGGGCTCTCCAAATGCTCCGGCTGCTGGGGCAAGAGCCTGTCTTTTGCAGGCAAGAGCTGGGCTACTGCTGACCTCGGCACCAACCCGCTCATCGCCCAAACTCAGATGAACCATGGCGCTGTTGGCGGTGGCGGACTGGGTGGTGACTGGGGCGTTACAGGTTGCATGCATCCTGAGTGCGTATCTCAGACTTGGTGTCTGCAGAACAATCTGCTCTCTAAATGCGCAATCTGCAAGTAAGTCAATTTAGTTAAGGAAAAATAAATAAGCGCGACCGATTTGGGTCGCGCTTATTTATTTATAGTATAGTTTTATATATATGCAACAGGACGATAGGCTGGTCACGATATATAAAGCCTGCGGACAACCCGAAGCTGAAGTAATAAAAGGCAGGCTCACAGTGGAGGGAATACCGGCCGTCCTTAAATATGAGAGCGTGGGAAGTGTTTATGGCCTCACTATGGATGGACTGGGGCAGGTAAACGTACAGGTCCCCACCAAGTACGAAAGCAAAGCCAGGGCTGTTATAGCAGATTCCGGCGAGCCGGAAGAACCAAACTGATCGCTATTTAAGACCCAGGGCAGCATTCAGGATTTTATAATCAAACCGGTTGTCGAGCATGGCAGACATCGCCTGCAGTTTCCCGACGTTCCGGAATCTGGCACCTGCAATGGCCTTTTCAATGCCCGAAATTATGTCCGGGATATCCCTATCGACTAACATAACGGGCACCTTCTTATCTTCGGCTTTGACCATCACCGTAGCGTGCGGCCTGGTTCTGGAGACAATCAGGCATTTAGTCGAGGTATCAATTGCTGCCAGCTGCATATCAGGCCTTTCCGTCCTGGTAACAACAGCCTTATTCTTCCTGCTGTTATAGTATTCCCTCACCATGTCAGGGGTCATAGCGCCCAGCATGAAATTTTCAACCAGGTCGTTCGCTTTCTCTTTGGAAGATATGATCTCTCCACCCACTGCCGCGGCAATCTCAGCAACGCTGACGCCGAGAAGAGCCCTTGATTCCGGCAGCACACCCAG
>JBEKVW010000091.1:0-7573 GCA_049513695.1 Dehalococcoidia bacterium
CAGATAACGGCGCATAGCCTGCCTACTATTTATTTCGCCGTGTGTATTCGGATCAATGTAGACTAAATCTTCAGTGTAGACTGCCAGCACTTTGTCCACATCCTGTATATTCCAGGCGGATATGACCTTATCCTTGGCTAAAGCTGACATTTTATCCGGCACCTTTGCCCTCCTATATTTAATATTTTGTAATAAATTGATTAAATCTATTTCATTCTTGGCAGACCGAGCCCATACCAGGCAATGATATTGCGCTGGATTTCATTGGTTCCCATAGAGACGACCGGCACGAAATTGACCTGATAGGCGTATTCCCAGGAACCGTTCATTGCGGCAAACCTCGACTGTTTCACCTGGCCACGCGGTCCTAAAATCTCCATGGCAAGGTCCGCCACTTTTTCCCCAAGCTCACTGCTGTATATTTTGACTGCTGCGGCATCCATTAGCCCCATCTCACCCCGCGACTGCTGGTCGGCCACCCGGTAAGCCAGCATCCTGGCAGCTTCAATTTCACAGGCCATTCCCGCCAGCTTATTGCGAATTATAGGATCCTGAGACAAAGGCTTGCCGTTCCTTTTTGTCTCATTGCAGTAGCGCACCAGCTCCTCCAAACCTCTTACTAGGCCCATAACCAAAACAATGTTGGAACGTTCGAACCCAGCCAGAACATTAACCACGTCCCAGCCCTCATTTTCCTGCCCAACTATATTACTCGCAGGTACGCGCAGTTCATCAAGGTATACCTCGTTATATATGTGTTTACCATTCATGTAGGGGATAGGACGTATGGTAACGCCCTGAGATTTCATGTCAAATAAAAGGAATGTCAAATTATGGTGCTTCTTGCCAACCGGATCACTCTTGTATACTCCAAAGGCCCAATCGGCCCGGTGCGCCCCCGTGTTCCATGTCTTCTGGCCGTTGAGGATAAATTCGTCTCCCTTGCGTATTGAGGTTGCTGTTAGAAAGGCAAGATCCGATCCTGCATTGGGTTCACTCCACAGCTCGCACCAGGATACGTCAGCACTTGTTATTCCCGGCAGGAACCTGCGCTTAATTTCCTCACTGCCGGCAGCGAAGAGCGTTGGAGCAAGCATACCGACGCCGAAGACATCAACGCCCGGCAGGTCATAGTAACCCTTGGCTTCGGTAAACAACACCTTATCCATCATGTCGCCTGTGCCGCCGTACTCCGCCGGCCACCCGAAAGTAAGCCACCCCCTTTTAGCGAACTCTTTGGCGCAGTATTTGTGAAAAGCCCAGCATTCATCATCGTTATAAATGTCTTCCGGGCCAACATATGATGCAGGCTTTTTGGTTTCCAGTTCTTTGCAGACCGCATAAAACTCCTTTTTCTTGCCCACCTGTTCAGTGCTGAGCCTAAAATCCATAGCCAACCTCCTTAATGACACATTGTCATATATAGTTATATAATAGATATAACAAACTGTTGTACTATTTGTCAAGACAAATTGTCATATTTTATCCGCGTGCTTGGGATTGATTACGAATTGTGATAACATTTCTGCCATGAAATTCCGCGAGGTGGGAAAAAGAATACAGCAGGCCAGGGAGGAAAAGGGGCTTACCCAGGCCGAACTGGCAGCCAGGCTGGGCTGCACGCAGTCAGCGCTTTCCAACTACGAGCTGGGCAAGAGGAAGCCTAATCTTGATCTGCTAAACGAGATCGCAGAGGTTTTGAACAAGCCGCTGGACTATTTCTTTGAATCGGTGGCGGTGAACAAAGACGACTCCGCCGATGGTTTGAGGCTACCCAGGCTATGACTAGTAGCCGTGTTTTTTATTCACAACATTAAGCAGTTTTCTTTTATTTAGATAACGTTCCAGGTTCTCACAGAACACTCCGTTTGTCCGCTCGATATAATTGTCCATGCCTCCCGCTACGTGGGGG
Source organism: Dehalococcoidia bacterium (assembly GCA_049513695.1). Taxonomy (GTDB): domain Bacteria; phylum Chloroflexota; class Dehalococcoidia; order GIF9; family UBA5629; genus UBA1162. The sequence continues at coordinate 1,913 of JBEKVW010000091.1, forward strand.
CTGAAAATCACGTTGGGAAGCTCCCAGAGTGGGCTGTCGGGTGGTAGCGGTTCTTCCGCGAACACATCCAGCCCGGCGCCGGCTATCCATTTCTCTTCCAATGCACGTACCAGCGCCTTCTCGTCGATAATATTGCCCCGGGCTATATTGATAAGGTATGAGTTGGGACTTATACTACGCAACTGGGCCTCCCCGATAAAATAATGCGTTTTGGAGGTCAGAGGCAAGGTAAGTACCACGAAATCGCTCTGGCCAAGCAATTCATCTATATGTTCGGGTATAAATAGCTTATCGACGTTTCTGCACTTTTGACCTTCGTGCGCAGACCTGCGTATGGCCAGCACATTCATGCCGAAGGCCTTTGAAAGGCGGGCCACCTCGCGGCCGATATTGCCCAGGCCGATTATGCCTGCCGTCTTACCTCTCAGTATGCCTGGGTTGAACTGTTGCCAGCGTTTTTGCCGCTTCAATTGAAAGCATAGATCAGACCGCTTGACGAACATCAACATCAGTCCCAGGACGAATTCGCCGATGGTGGTCGCATGAATACCGCTTACATTGGTCACGGTTACACGGCTCCGCAATATCTCATCGGTCAAATATTTATCCACTCCGGCAGCCATAACCTGGATCCATTTTAACTGCGGCGCACGGGCTATCACGTTCCCAGGAAGTCTGAACCCATAAATAACCTCTGCCTCGGCTAACAAAGCGTCCATCTGCTGGCGGGCGGCTGTATCACCTTCCTGTTCGTGCAGCGCTGGGCCGGCTGCATCGATCAAGTTGATCCTTTCGCTGATATCCGTTATCTGCCGGGCCGCCTTGGCGTCCAGTTTGATGGTGGCAACTACATTAACCTGTTTCATGGTTAATACATTCCCTCTTCTTCTGCTAACAGATAAGAATAAGCTGCCGAAAATACTTGGCTACGATAGACTATGCAAGGCAGCTATTAGCATCATAATACTTTACCATACCTCGTAAATTAGTCCATTGTTAACATTACGGCTGGTAAAGAAAAGGAGATGCCCGCAGAAAGGTTTAAGTCGCTGCGCGCGGATACAGGTATGTGCAAATTGTGATCAAGACGGCTGTGCACAGAACCAGGACCGCGAAATCCGTTCCCAGGCCATACACGCTGGTCCCATTCTGGAGCATCAAAGCGCGCAACGCATCTACTTCGTAGGTCAGAGGATTGCCGCGGGAAACGACCTGCAACCAGGGCGGCATGATAGCGATGGGATAGATGGCATTGCTGGCAAAGAAAAATGGCATGGTCAGCACCTGGCCTATTCCCATAAAGCGCTCCCGAGTTCGGACCGAGAACGCTATGATCAATGAGAACGCGGAGAATAACGTGGCAGCCAGGACCACTGTAACGATTACACCAAGCAGTGCCAGTGGATTCCAATTCATTTTAACGCCGATCAGCAGCGCTAATATATAGACAACCACAGCCTGTGTAAGAGCGCGCGCCCCACCAGACATTGCCTTACCCAGGGCAAGAGCGCCCCGTGGTGTTGGCGAGGCAAGGAATTTGTGGATAATTCCCAGGTCCCGCTCCCAGATGACGGACATTCCTCCGAAGATAGCTATGAACAATACACTTTGTGCAAGGATGCCGGGAGCAAGGAAGTCCAGGTAACCTATGTTCCCCGTGGGGATTGCCCGTGTCTGAGCAAATACCTCACCGAAAAGCAGCAGCCATAGTACTGGCTGCACAGCGCGCATGATGAGTTCGGTCGGGTCATGGCGCATTTTGCGTATTTCCAGCTCAACTATGACCAGCGTTTTCCGGCAAAAGCTTACAGCGCTGATAAATGCGGATTTCAACCCAGCCTCCTTGCCGTACGCCTCGTCCGCTGTGTCTCACGGTACTCGCGGTAGTCGCCTTCAGACTCCAGCTTGCTGCCGGCGAAATGTACAAAGACATCCTCCAGGGTAGTGCCTTCCTTGCCGATTGCTGATTTAAGCTCTGCGGGTGAACCCAGGGCGGCTATTTTACCCTGATGCATGATCGCGACCCTGTCGCAGAGTAGATCAGCCTCTTCCATTAGATGAGTGGTTATAAATATGGTAGCTCCATAGTTGTCACGCAGATCGATGACGAGATCTCCAACGGCCCTCCGGGCCAGGGGATCCAGCCCTATGGTAGGTTCATCCAGGAACAGTACTCTTGGCCTGTTCAGCATCGATTGGGCAATTTCCAGCCGCCGTATCATGCCACCGGAATAATTGCGTACAAGCCTGTTTGACTCATCCGCCAAATCCATAAAGGTCAGTACTTCGTGAATGCGCTGGCTGCGTTCACGACGAGGTACATCGTACAGCTTTGCAAAGATCAACAGGTTTTCGTATCCGGTGAGCGTGCCGTCTGCAGAAAGCAACTGCGGAACATAGCCTATGACCCTCCGCACATCGGAGGCATGGTGCACGATATCGTAACCCGCCACGCTGGCGTTGCCTGATGTTGGAGGCAATAAAGTGGTCAGCATCTTGATTACCGTTGTTTTACCTGCTCCGTTCGGCCCCAGAAGACCGAATATTTCACCCTGCTCTACAGCGATGGAAAGGTTATTACAGGCAATCAGATCGCCGAATCGTCGTGTTAACGCATTAGTCTCAATGATTTTCATGAATGTATGATTTAATGTTAATTTGTAAAAATTTATGGTGCTGAAATGTTGTTAAAACATGATATAACATATATTAATTCTATATTGACAATTATAATGAATATGGATTACATTATCAATATAAGCTTCATTATGAAGGCAGAGTTATATAATGGAAACAGTTGAGTTAATAGGTGAGATCATTGAGCTTCAGCGGAAGGTTGATCGAGCCCGGAGGCAGTATCAGCTTGATATCTGGATGTCCTTGCCCCTTACTATTGCTCAAGTCAAATGCCTGTTCTTTATCAGCAATCAAGGGAGCACCAACTCGAGTAAGCTGGCAGAAGCACTCGGGGTTACCCCAACCAATATAACGGGGATAATCGACCGGCTGGTGAAGCAGGGTCTGGTTAGCCGCGCCGAGGATGCCCAGGACCGTCGCATGTTAGTACTGAAAGCTACAATTAAAGGGGGGGGGCTCGTGGCTAACCTCAGAGAAATGAAAAGAAGTCGCTTTTCTAAGGTATTGGCCTGTATGAGCGCTGATGAGCTTGCCATCCTACGTCAAGGACTTGCCTCTCTGGCCAGGGCGGTTGAAGCTCGTGAAGAATAAGTCATCGCCGACAACGATTAGAGAGGATGTATGGCTGGGTAATTCCAGTAACGGTTAACATGAGCACTTGTATCGCTATACGGAAGATCACGCCCGCCACGCTTTTGGCCCTTCATGAGGGCAGAACGCTATTGGTCCCCAAGATGCGAATAGCAATGTTAGTGCAACATTTATTTAGGGTGTTCCACCATAACCTTCCGGACCGGCTGCAACCAAGCGCCTGTCCATCTCGTTATTAAAATATAGGGATCCCTTAAAGACGAGAAACAAGAATAAAGCTAAAGGCATCATTCTCTTTAACCGGCTGTTAATTGTTGCAGTTATACGGCACTAGTAGGTCAGGGACATGTAACTTGATTGTATGTGCTAATTTAGAATTATCTATGGTTGATAGGAGGATAAGATATGGATCGCCAAGAAGAAATTAAACTAATTGCTTATCAGATTTGGGAGGAGGAAGGGAGTGTTCACGGCCTGGACGCAGGTCACTGGCAAAGAGCCGAATTAATTTGGGAAAATCATACGAAGCAGCGTAAGTCCAGTGTTGATAAAAAGCCAGTTGTGGGAAAAATTGACAAACATAAAAAAAAGAATACTAAATAGAAGAGTCTGGATGAAGTTAGTTCTGCACCCCGTTAATCAAGCTGCAACTTACTGAGCAATTTGGCTATTTTGATATTCGTTCTCTAGGGCCGCTGAGGGTTTTAATGGTCCGCCAAAGGGACCAGCGACTATGGCCTCATACTGATTTCTGTGTATTGTTGCTGGTAACTATTGTCCTTATCACAATTTGCACATGGCTATTACCCGCGCGCTGCCACATAATACAATCCTTGGCAAACTGCTTGCAGGCAAGCTCCCGGCGTCGGAAACATCTTGATCTCTGCAACTCAAGTCAATTTGTACAAAAATAATTAAATGATTTAGTATTAGTATCTCGCGCTGTGCGTTTGAATTTACCCCTTAGCTAAAAAAGCGGGGCAATTATGTTAAGCAGGCAATTTAAACCGGGGAATAGGGTGGTGGACAATGCAGCGTATTGATCGCAGCAGATCTCTCTCAACTGCATCTAGAAACCGTCATATCTATATCCTGATATCGCTTTTTGCATTTTGCACTCTAATTTATTACTTCGGGGAACTTATAAAACTATTTGGGTGGCAGACTTTGTATTGGGAGGGTTTTTATACGGTGCATGATGTTCATCGTGCGCTCTTTCTAGCGCCAATAGTCTATGCCAGCTATTTTTTCAGGATCAAAGGAGCATTGTCCGCAACACTGGCAACTTTTGTTGTCTGCCTACCCCGCGCATTTTTTATATCCCCCTACCCCGATTCATTATTGAGGATGGTTATTTTTGTCATTGTAGCAGGTATCGTGGGTTCGTTCACCGCGGTATTGCGTAACGAGTACGAGCTGCGCGGCCGCATGGAAGCTCTGGTAAAAAACGAGAAGGACAAGCTTCTCAGTATATTGGAGGGGATGAGGGACGGGGTAATTATCATTGGCCCTGACTACAAGGTCCGTTTTCTAAATTCGAGTATGAGAAGAGAATTTGGCGAGGGAATTGGCGCCTACTGTTATGAATATATATATAAACTGGACGCAGCCTGCAAGCAAATCTGCAAACTGGCCAGCGTTATAAATGGAGCAAATGAAAGATGGGACTATACTTTCACGGACGGCAGGACTTTTGATGTCATAGCAACACCGTTTATTGACTCCGATGGTGAAGTCTGCCAACTGACTACTTATAGAAATATTACCCAGCGAAAATCATACGAAATGGATCTCCTGCGCACAAGCCAGTTAAAATCGGAGCTGCTTTCTAACGTATCGCATGAGCTAAGATCACCGCTGACCACCATTAAGGGAATAGTCAGTAGTTTATTGCATAGAGATATAGAATTCGATAATGAAACGCGTGAGATGCTGCTGGGCAGCGTCATAGAGGAGACGGACAGGCTGGCCAGTCTGGTTACCAATCTTCTTGACATGAGCAAGCTTGAATCAGGTGTTTGGAGACCGGAAAAGAAACGTTGTCATATCCTCGATATTATCAATGAGGCCCTGGCCCGGCAAAAATGGGTCCATCCCCAGCACATTTTCGGGGTCGAAGCCAGGCATGATTTGCCTGAAATCTATGCCGATTACGGCCAGATTAGACAGGTCCTAATTAACCTGCTGGAAAATGCCGCCGCTTATTCTGAAGAGGGAACAAAGGTAATATTAAAAGCCATGAAGGTCGACGGTGAATTAGAAGTAAGCGTATCCGACCAGGGAGTCGGGATATATAAGGAAGATATGGCAAAGATATTCGACAAGTTCTACCGTGGAGGCCAGAAACGCCAGCGGCATTGGGGTGTGGGACTGGGCCTGGCCATATGTCAGACTATCATCCTGGGCCATGGGGGGCGAATCTGGGCTGAGAGC
>JBEKVW010000092.1:0-7448 GCA_049513695.1 Dehalococcoidia bacterium
AGACCGCCAGCAACACCCTGCAGCAGACCCTGGGCAGCCTCTACGAGACCATACCCTTTACCCCGGAGGTGTCGGGATATAACGAGTCCTTAGTTTCATCTGGTCAACCACCTACTATTGTTGATCCCAATCCACCCCACAATATTATTCCCAATCCCGATTACTATACTCCATTTTGGATCCCGACTCCATTGCCTGCTAATCCTCCTATTACAACCAACCCTATTGTCAATCCTAATCCTGCCCCTCAATATTACTATACTCTGCCAAGTAATATTAGTACGAACATTAATACCCCCAACCCACCGACCTATTTTGCCAGTCAGAGCGCTCTAGAGGCTTTGGCCTGGGCGCAGGCTGAGATCGGCAACGCTTACACCCTTGCATACAGCAATAACTACACTATGGCCGTATCCCAGTTGAATATGGCCGTAGCCGACCTCGATTCCGCAGCCGTCATACTTCAGGACGCGGTGGACAACCCGCAGTCCGGCATGGGCAATACGGCGCCCTTCCTCACGGATAACAACACCTGGTCCTTCCTGCTGTCCCACCCGCAGGACTCCGCATCCGCCAATATCCTGGACCTGCGCAGGACCATCGGCCTGCTGAAGCAGAGGGAGGCGGATATTCAAGCGGTCCAGGGCGCGATCGCCGATAATAGTACGGACGCGGCCGGGCCGCTCTTCCAGGACCTTTTCAGCCAAATGCAGCCCACATCCTCGGCGGTTTACAGCGACGTTAATTTCATTAAGGTCTATTACACCTATCCCTACCCCTTTCAGGATATAAGCAGCTATTTTTACGCTAAGGCGCAGGACAGCCTGAACAAAACGCTCGATTCCTCGCAGACGGGGGCAGTCAACTCCATCAAGTTCTATGAGAACCTTACCCTGGCCCGGCATTACATGGAGCTGTGCAACTCCTTCCTGGGCAGCAACGAGATAGACCTGCAGCACGGCCTCAGCCAGCCCAACGAGCAGAACTTCAAGGTGAACCTGGCCAAGAACGCCGTGGGGCTGGAAAATGCCAACCAGGCCCTGCTGAACAGTATTATCATTGCCCCGGTCGACGGCATCGTCGTCAGCGTGGGCATAAAGGCTAACGACCAGCTCTCCAACCAGACCTACTCGTCGGTCTCCGCCTTCATGGTGGTCGATACCTCCAACATCCAGTTCAAGGGGCTGGTGGACGAGATCGACATCTCCAAGGTCAAGACGGGGCAGAAGGTGAATATCTCGGTGGATGCCGTGCCCAATAAGACCTTCACCGGCGTTGTCAGCTTCATATCCCCCTATGGCACCACGGTGGGCAATGTCGTAAAATACAACGTCACGATATTGCTCGACCACAGCGACGTGGCCCTCAAGGGCGGGCTCAGCGCCACCGCCGATATAGCGGTGGATACACTGAAAGACGTGCTGGTGGTTCCCATCACCGCCCTGACCACCACGGCCGCCGGCTCAACCGTCAATTTGCTTGATCCCAAGACCGGCGTGAGCACGGTAAAGAAGGTCACCCTGGGCATTCAGAACCTGCAATATGCCCAGATAACATCCGGCCTGAATGAAGGCGACCAGCTAAGCATAACCCTGAAAAGCAGCGCCACCATTATCACAAGCATACCCGGCCCCGGGCAGCAGAGCACGCAGCAGTCCGGCGGCGGAGGCGGCCCTCCACCCCGCTAGGGTGAGCGCCACAGGTTAATATGAAATGAAAATAAGGATAATAACCATAATCCTAACGGGCCTGGCCCTGGCAGCCATGCTCCTGGGCAGCTGCAACAAAAGCTCAGAGAATACAACGAGCACAATCTACGATATCAAGAAAGGCCAGTTCGACATCGTCGTGTCGTCGGACGGCCACCTCAACACGCCCAACACCTATAACCTGGCCTTCGGCACCAACGGTATCATCAGGGAAATACTGGTGAACGAGGGCGACCAGGTATACGCAGGGGCGATGCTGGCCTTCCTGGACGATACCAGCCAGGTAAACGGCGTCGAGACGGCCCTTTACAACCTGCAAAATACCATCAATACCCAGAACGCGCCCAACGGCACCATCAACTGCAACGTGGTGGTGCCTTACAGCTACCCGGATATGAGCACGCAGATCATCTTCGAGGAAGCGCAGAAGGATATGGATATCTGCCTGGCTTACTATCAGCAGGGAGACTACAAGGACGCCGGCTACCAGCTCGGCCAGACCTATTTCGATATCGATGTCAGCGCCGACCTGATTGCCTCGCGCATCAACAGCCAGCAATACGCCGGCATGCCGGTCACTTCGCCCTATTTCGGCAATAATAATTTGAGCCCCACGGACACCGCAGCCGCCAATGATAAGAAGGTCATCGCCTACCTTAAACAGTACCAGCAAAGGCTGCTGAATATATCTGCACTGTTCATGCACGGGAAATACGGCGACCTTGACATCGAGCTTCCTGCAGCCCGGCAGGAGATGCTGACGGGCTACGACCTGGTTAAGAGCACGGTCTACCTGCACGACAAGGCCTCCTTCACCTACACGGATACGCCCACCAGCCGCGATTTCCTGCTGCTGGCGCAGCGCAGGCTGGAGGAGCTCGATAAATACTTGGCCGACAATGGAACGGACCCGGTTGAGATAACCAAGAAGCTGTTCATCGCCCGGCAGAGCGTGTCCGTAGGCAGCGACATGCTGGATAACCAGAAGCTGTTCTTTAGCTGGGACGGGTTTAACTGGAAGACGCTCCAGGCATACAACCTCCAGTTGCAGGCCAACCAGATCGCCCTGCAGCAGGCCAAACAGCAAATTATGAACACGGTCATCATAGCCCCCTCGGACGGCGTCATCACGTCAGTGAACCTTAAAATCGACGCAGTCCTGTCGGCTATAGATTTCGCCTCCAGGCCGGCAGTTCAACTGGTAGATACCAACACCATTGAGTTCGACGGGCTTATCGATGAGATCGATATCATGAATATCCAGAAGGGGCAGCATGCCGATATAACCGTGGATTCCGTGCCGGGCAAGGTATTCCCGGGCACGATAACCTTTATCTCTCCCTACGCATCTGCTGCTTCCACCACCGTCGTAAAATTCGACGTGAAAATCCAGCTCGACAAGCCTGCGCCCGAGCTTAAGGGGGGTATGAGCGCCACGGCCACCATCAAGACCTACAGCAATGCCGGGGCGATATTGTTGCCTGTGCCCGCTATTTCTTACACATCGACTGAAGCGCCCTATGTGGCACTGGTCGACAACACTACGGGCAAGGCAGTGTACAGGCCGGTCACCCTGGGCAAGCAGAACTTCCAGTACGCTGAAGTGCTGTCGGGCCTGCAGGAAGGCGATAGAGTCATGCCTGCCAGCGCCAACGCTGTAACACCTCCGGTCAATACAGGCAGGCCGGGAGGTGGAGCGGGCGTGCCCGGATTGGGCGGCGGGATACGCGTTCCCGGTGGTGGCGGTGGAGGCGGCGGAGGATTTGGTGGCGGCAGGGGAGGCGGGGGCTAAAGGCTCGGACTGGATTTAGAAAAATAATTCAAATTTACTAAAATATTACTGCCATGAACATGATTGAACTGCAACATATAAGCAAGATCTATGACCTGGGTGAAGTAAAGGTCACAGGCCTGGATGATATTTCCTTCAGCGTCGAGGCGGGCGAGATGGTCTCCATTATGGGGGCCTCAGGCTCCGGAAAATCTACCATGATGAACATCCTGGGCTGCCTGGACAGGCCGACCTCCGGCACCTACCTGCTGGACGGCGACGATGTCTCCAAGCTTTCCGATGATCAGCTCGCCAGTGTCAGGAACAAGAAGCTGGGCTTCGTATTCCAGTCCTACAACCTGCTGCCCAAGATCAACGCCCTGGCCAATGTGGAGCTGCCGCTGATCTATTCGGGCCAGGACCACCGGCACGAGCGTGCCAGGAAGGCGCTGGAAGCAGTCGGCATTTCTAACAGGGCACGCCACCTCCCTCCTGAGATGTCAGGCGGTGAGAAGCAGCGCGTAGCCATAGCCCGCGCACTGATAAACGATCCGAGGGTGATACTGGCCGATGAGCCAACCGGCAACCTGGATACCACCACCAGTCACAGCATCATGGCCCTACTAACGGACCTCAATAAAAAAGGCATCACGGTCGTTATCGTAACCCACGAGGAAGATATAGCGGCCTATACTCAAAGGACCATCCACGTGAGGGATGGCAAGATTACAGAGGATACGAGAAGATGAGCATCTGGGAAAGCGTCAAGACGGCGTTCCAGGCTATCTTCGCCAACAAGATGCGCTCGTCGCTGACCATGCTGGGCATAGTCATCGGCGTCTGCGCCGTGGTGCTGCTGGTATCCCTGGGCCAGGGGTTTCAGACCAGCATCACCAATACCTTCAATAACCTGGGCGCCTACGCCCTGTATGTGTCGACCTCCACAGACAAGACCCTGACCACAGTACGGCCTCTCACTCTGGACGATGCCAACGCACTGACCGATAAGACGCTTGCCCCTTCCATAGATATAGTATCCCCCACGATCAACAAGGGCGTAACCGTGCAGAACGGGAATAACAGCGCCAACGTACCGGCCACGGGCATACTTCCGGTTATAACCAAGATCAAGACCTACAACATAGACATGGGGAGGTTCATAACCGACCAGGATGTGGCTGACAGGGCCAGCGTGGTGGTGCTGGGATGGCAGACGGAGCAGGACCTGTTCGCCGGCCAGAGCCCAATCGGCCAGAGCGTCCGCGTCTCCGGACAGAAATACCAGGTTATCGGCACTGTACAGAAGCTGGGCGGCATGACCGGCGATGGCTTTATACTGATGCCACTGAGCACCATGCAGTCCAAGCTGGTGGGCGGGACTAACATACAATCCATCGCAGTCAAAGCCGTAAGCACCGACCAGGTGGACAATGCCATAGCGGAAATAACCTCCATTTTGAACGCCCGGCACTTCATCAGGCCGGGTGCATCATCTGATTTCACCATCCGGGACATGCGTGAGACACTTAATAGTATGCTTTCCACCCTGGCAGGTTTCTCGCTGTTCATGGGCGCCGTCGGCGCCATATCGCTCATCGTGGGCGGCATCGGAATTATGAATATCATGCTGGTCTCGGTGACGGAACGCACGCGCGAGATCGGCATACGCAAAGCCATCGGCGCCAAGCGCCGCGATATACTGCTGCAGTTCCTCATAGAGGCAGCCACCCTGAGCCTTACAGGAGGGCTGATCGGCCTGGGGCTGGCCCTAATCGGCGCATCGGCCATGGGACACGTCCAGTTAGGCCAGGCTACGATTGTGCCCGAAATATCGGCCAGCATCGTCATCATCGCGCTGGGCGTATCGATAGGCACGGGCCTGCTCTCCGGCACTTACCCCGCTTTCAGGGCGGCACGGCTGGACCCCATAGAATCACTCAGACACGAATAAAAGATTAAGTCCGGGCATCGAACTACCAAACCCCTTAATCTTTCAAGCTCCAAGCTCCAAACAATTTTAAATTTAAAAATTCAAAGGATTGGAATTTGTTTGGAATTTGGCGTTTGGAATTTGGAATTTCGTTTTTGTTAAGGTTGAGGGCTTTGCCCCAGTGTCTGAAGGTCGGCCTTTGCTTTTCCAATCAGAATATCATCATTTGAAATCTTGATCACGGTTTGTAGATCGGCGACAGCCAGGTCATTCTTCTGCAGGCCTCGGTAGGCCAGGCTGCGGTTGTAATAAAACGTTGCCTGCGTCGGATCGAGCTCGATAGCTTTATTGGCATCGGCCAGGGACTGGTCGTATTTCTGGTTCTTATAGTAAGAGTAAGCCCGTTCGCTGTAGGCCGGGGCAAAATTGGCCATCATCGATAGCGCTTTGTTGAGGTCGAGGATGCCCAGGCTGAACTGCCACTGGTCGTTGTAAAAACGTCCCCGTTCATAATAGGCTTTGAAGTAAACCGGAGCCGCCTGAATGGCGCTGGAGAGGTCGCTCAGGGCATAGGAGTTCAACCTCCTTTCCCAGTAGAACCAGGCGCGGGCTATGTAGACATCGGCCAGTTTTTCCCTGGCGGCCTCCGTGGGAGAAGCAGCCAGTGCGGAGCGTCCCAATTCTATGGCCTGGTCGTAACCGTCCGAATTCAAAACAGAGGCGTAATTACCGGCGGCGGCCTGGTCGGACTGTGATTTCACATCGGCCTGGGAACCCTGGCCCTGGGCAGGGCTGGAAGCAGCCGGGCCGGGGGCAGGCTGCCCGGCAGGGCCCGCCGGCTGTCCCGGGGCAGCGGCACAGGCTGCCAGCATGCTTGCCGCCATCGAAACAGCAGCAAAACAAATAATGGCCCCGGTATTTTTTAATTTCATGGGTATTGCTCTATCAGTTAAATTCGCACTATATTATATGTTTAAACCGCCTGTCGGTGAAAATATTTTATTACTGCCGTCATTTGTGGAGTCTATAAAAAAGTTGACTCACCAGGTATTTATTGATAAATTTGGTGGCAATTGAATATCCACTAGGGGAGCTGGAAAGCTGAGAGCCCCGATAATAATCGGGGCGACCCTTATGACCTGATCTCGGTAATGCGAGCGTAGGGAAGTTACAAACCAGAAGTTTTCCAGCTTCTGGTTATTTTTTTAGCGGATTATGTACGGAGGTTATGGACATGACTGAGATGCCTGAGATCGGGAAAATCTCGCCTGACGTTTTCGAGAAGATGATCTTGCCCTTCCTGGGGGCCGGAGATAAAAGCGTGCTGGTTGGGCCTCAAAACGGCGTGGATGTGGGGATAATCGAAATCGGGGGCAAGGCTGTATCCTTCACCACCGACCCGGTTTTCATAGTTCCCGAATACGGCTGGGAGCGGGCGGCCTGGTTCGCCATACATATCATCGCCTCGGATTCGGCCACCAGCGGGCTGCGGCCCCGCTACCTGTCCATAGACCTTAATTTGCCGATGGAGATGACCGGCACTCAACTGGAGACGGTCTGGCGGACCATGCATAATGAGTGCCAAAAACTGGGCATCGCAATTATCACGGGCCACACGGGCAGGTACGAGAATTGCCACTATCCCATGGTGGGAGGGGCGACCATGGTCGGCACCGGTGAGCTCGACCAGTACGTTACGCCCCGCCTTGCCCGCCCCGGCGATAAGATCATTATCACCAAGGGGCCGGCCATCGAGGCTTCCGGCATATTGGCCACCATGTTCCCCAAACTCCTGGAAAAAGAGTTCGGAGCTGATTTCAGCCGTAAAGCGCAGGAAATCTTCTTAAAAATGTCCGTGGTGGAGGAAGCCATGACGGCGGTCAGCGTGGGGATTCGTGATAACGGCGTGACCGCCATGCACGACGCCACCGAGTGCGGAATCTGGGGCGGACTTTTCGAAATTGCGCAGGCGGCCGGGCTGGGCCTTACCGTGGATAAGGAGAGCATAGTTATGGAAGAGGGAGTCAAAGAAATATGC
>JBEKVW010000093.1:0-7404 GCA_049513695.1 Dehalococcoidia bacterium
GCTTTAAAGATACATATGATTTACTGGTTATTACAGTTTGCTGATCTTGTTTATTATCATATATTCCATATATTTTTTGCCTTTGGCGCCTTCTGCTGGTTTATCTGGATATTGAGGGTGGTAAGATCTGCGCCGTATAAGCCATTTGTGACGGTCGAGCCGTTTAGCCTTCCTGTAACCGTTTTGGTCCCCATCTATAATGAAAAATTGGATGTGCTTACAGAAAGCCTGGGGTCTATGATCAAATATACTTCCCCCAACGATGAAATTTTGGCATTGGTGGATGTGCGTGACGATGCCGTCCGGGAACCGGGAGCTTTAATTCACCACCCGCGTTTAAAGATGATCGTAGCGCCGCCCGGTAAGAGGCCTGCGCTGGCCGCAGGCTTTAATGCAGCTGCCAACCCTATCATTATCATCACAGGCAGCGATACGCAGTTTAATAAAGATACCATTGCCGAACTAGTCAAACCATTTATCGATCCTAAGGTTGGGGGAGTGACGGGGCAGGTAATAACGACTACTGATAGAGGCATCGGCGCCAAATGCTATGAATGGGCGCTGGTTTTGCGTAATAAGATGATTTACCCGGCTATGAGCCGGAGTTCCGCTGTACACGTATTGAATGGTGAGTGTTTTGCCGTGCGTAGAGAGTTGGCTGTGCTGTTCCAGGAAGAATTCTTGAACCAAAAATTTCTGGGGAAAATCTGTGACTCGGGTGATGATGGGTGGATGACAACTCTACTGGTTAAGCACGAGTTTAAAACGGTCTATCAGTCCACAGCCATCGCCTATACTGTCCCTCCTACGAACTTCGGGGCATTTCTCAGGCAGCAACTGCGCTGGAACCGGAACTCTACCAGAAGATGTCTTCTGGTATTGACGCAGGGATGGGCCTACCAGCGCGGTTTTATGTATCCATTTCAGCATTATATTGCGCTCTTGAAATTACCTTTTTGGATCATCGTAATAGTTCTGGCAGCCATCAGGTTTTTTATCGGCCATGATATTGGTGTGGTCGCTGCCTCCTGGTTTGATCCGGCATGGCATATATTCCGTCCTGCTATATTTCTTGCGGGTGTGATAATTATCAGGGCGCTCAGAGGTATTCCTTACCTGGTGGACCAACCTAAGGCGCTTCTTTTCCTCCCGGCCTATGCTTTCATCTCGCCTTTTATCTTGGCGCCATATAAGCTTTATGCCATGTTGACAGCCAGGGATACCAGGTGGTTAACACGCGGAAAAGAGAAAAAGAAGAAGGGCTTCTCGGCCTATACGGCTTCTACCGCGGCTATATTGCTGGTTGTCGTCAGCTTCCCGCTGCTGGCATTGGCAACGGCTTTCGCCGACGATGAATCTGATTCGTATTGATGGCTAATGGGTGGCGTTTATTACTGAGCATAGGTTCCCATATTATTGTGTCGGTGGCGTCACAATGTACATCAAAGCCTTGGTAAAATAGCTTTTCTGTATCTCGGCGTACAGAGTGCGAACCCTGCCGTTGGCATCGCCTCCCTCGTACCACATCCTCACGAGGTCTCCGTCGACCAGGATACAGGGCGAAGTAGACCACTTTTCATCATATACACCGGGCGCCCGGCCGTGAATGAAAATGAAGCCGTTCTTGACAAATGTTTTACCGTCTTTGCTGCTGGCTAAGGATATCTGCAGATTTTCTACCATGGAATAGGCAAGGCAGTAGTAGCTATCAATCTTTACAGCCCTGAGGTTCCTAAAAGTTGTGGTTTCCCCGATCTGGGGTTCGGGCGAAAGAACTTTACCTTTTTTATCCCAGTGAATGCCGTCCGTTGATTCCGCCAGTCCGTAGAATGTCCATCCTGAAGAGGCGCTCCCGTAGCCCTTATAGTACATATAATACCCATCCCCGACCTTAATTACAGTATGTTGCCCTCCGGCGCCTTCATTATCCCAATTGCCGCTGGTCTTTCTGAGCACTGGGTTTCCTGAGTATTTAGTCCAGTTTATGCCATCGGGCGAAGTAGCATAGCAGGCACAGCCGCCGTAAGCTTCTCCACCGTACCACATTTTATATGTCCCATTCTCGAATATTACGGACATGGGATCCAAACTATCGCCTTCGTAGGTTTCCGTTGGCAGCATGACCACGCCGGTCTTTGTCCAGTTCAACCCGTCCGCGGATGTTGCCCTCATAACACGTCCGATTTGGTCGGAGAAAGTCTGTCCCCTGTACCACATAACATAGGAGTCCGGCCCCATTTTGACTACCGTAGGTGATTCAATTGATTTATCGTCGTAATCCCCGTGATGGCCCAGATCCAGCACCACACCTTTTAGCATCCATGGCAGGGAAGCAGTCTGTTCAATACTCGTAACAGGCTGTTTTGGTCCGGGAGTGTTCATGATTGAAAAATATACTAACATGACTATGACCACAAGTGCGAATGCTGCCGCAATAAAAAATATGGTGCGTTTGGTCAATTTAGAATCCCCGTGAAAAAATACTTGTTTTGTTTTTGGCTGTTACTGACAGTTATTAAACTGAAGTATAAATCTGCAGCACGCAAAGTGCAAGGTACTTTTTCACTATATTTTTTATGATATAATGAAGGCGACTGGAAGGTAGAAAGTTTGGATTATGTAGAAATCGAAAAATATGCCGTCTCATATAGCTGAAAAATTATGCGATTCAGGCGGAAGAAACTCCCTATTTAAAAAGTTCCGTAAACAAGATAAATTGAAGAATTGCATCAGGTTATTTAAGTTTAAAGTGAAGATCCCGCGGCTGGCGGGATTTTTATTTTCCGTAATCATTTGTCTGGCAATACTTATCCCACCCTATGTCGTCGGTGTGACGCCTGCCGATGCCGCCGTAATGGCATGGAGTGTGGTATTCACTCCAGGATCATATCCTGACCGGTTCGATATTTTGAGTCCCGCAGATATTATCGATTATGCAGTTGGTAAAAACGGTACAGTTGTAGCTGTGGTACGTTCGGAAAATGCCACTTCAACACCTCAAAACTTTTTATATTACAGCAAGGATAATGGGATCTCTTGGAGTCAGGGCCCTTATAATATAATGGATCTGGGATCCCAGGAAATCTTCAATGTGGCAATTGCACCCGATAACCCTGCGATATGGGCTGTGACACTTTCGGACAATAATACCACTGGTCCCACGCGCGTTCATTATACTGATGAATATGGCACCAGTTGGCTGGATACCGGTCTCACGCTTGCACCGGGCGAAACAATACGCAGTATAGATATCTCGCCTGATGACGGCACTGGAGCGCATGCTATAGGCATAACGACGGTTACAGGCGCCGGAGGAGGAAGTTTATATATCACCAGTTCCAAGAATTTTGGCTCATGGGTCAACCAGAGCACCACAGGCGCCGGATTGCCCACAACCTTGGCGGATTACTTCAACATAAAATTTTCGCCCAGCTATGCCTCCGATTTTTCAGTGGCCCTGGTATATGCCACCGCTGATGCAACCTATTTCAATATTGCTTTCAGGGACATTAACCAGAATACTACTTTGAACTATGCCTACAGCGACCCCGGTGTGGAGGTTAAGGATAGTGTCGCGACGATAGGTGCTTCTCCCGGTTTCAGTCAACTGAAGATCACCGGTCTCCAGCTACCGCAGGACTTTCAAGGCCAGAGTGCCTCTCTAATCCGTGCTTACGTAAGCCTGGATGCCGATGGAAATAAAGCACCTGGAACCAGCCAGGACGGCGTTTTTCGCATCGATGATAAACATGTCTACGTACTGATGGATACCACTGCCACGCCGGACAAGTCTATTTACAGCATTGCGTACAGCGGTACTTATGCTCAGGGAAAGCTGCTTGTTGGTGAGCATCACGGTGTCCCCTGTACGGCCACAGTACCCACCTGGTTTACGGACTCACCGACATCATGTCCAATACCTTGTTGGTACCCTGCTCTTAAGCCCACCACCGGCGCAGCGGCTCAGGGTGGATGTTCAAGCGCCGAGGTTGGTGTGGGCGCAGCTAAGGTGGCCTGGGATTCCGATGGCATTCTGGCATTTGCTGGCACCGGGTCCCTGGATGACCTGGCAGGCGCCACATGGTACACCAACCTGGAGAGTCCTACCCTGATAAAGAACGATGAGTCGGCATTTGCCATCAGCCGCAATAATGGGGAAACGTGGAACCAGATTGGGCTGATCGATACAACCATCGACTGGTTTAATGATGTGGCTCCTTCAGTGGACTGCTCTACGATTTATCTGGCCTCGGTGAATTCCGATAACAGCACAGTTTGCTCTGGATTTGACAGTGTTTGGCGGTCCAGTATGAACGATCTGGTAGCAAAACCACTGCCGGCTAGCCAGACCATGGGTTATTACTGGGAGCGTGTTTTAGCTCATCCTACCTCCAATACCTGCAATGATCCACAAACGGATAAGCCCTTACTACGATTGCCGTTAGGATGCGATGACAAGCCTGATGGAGAGGTTGTAGCCTGGGCGGCTCAACTCACAAATGTCCAGTTGTGGTCCGGGGACTACGGGGATTTCTGGTCATCCGTCACAACACCCGACCCGATACAGGACTTTGCCTTTGAGACCAGCACTATCCTGTACAACCTGTCTCCAAACGGGTATGTACAAAAATTGACCTTCTCTGGCACAGCCTGGAGCTCACAGAGCAAAGGCTATGACAGCCGTGTGATGAATGCGCATACCATAGCGGCTATCCCGACCGGTAAAATACTGGTAGGGGCTGCCAGTCAGGGGACCGATGCCGCATCGTTCTCCCCCTCAGGAGGTGATCAGTGGATTGAAATACCCAGCAACGGGGTTTCGCTGGGCAATGTACACGTAGCATTTGACTCCTATTTCTCGGATAACAAGTTCGTTTATTTGGCGGACGATAAAATGGATTTGCAGGGGCTGAAAAACAACTCTTTAGCGGGCAGCATTTTCCGTGAGCAGGTGCCTGCCTACATAAAGTTGACCGATGCCGACATGATGAGCGAAGGGAATACGGCACATGCGGAAATTAACTGGCCGCCTACCGCCACCGCAGGGAATCCGCCAGTCACACTTAAACTAACCGATCCCCCTCACCCCGTAGGTCAATTTGGTGTGGTTGCTGCAAAAACCGGTGATCCACAGCCGGCGGTTTACACGGCACACAATATTATTAATACTACGTTAGGACGGACTAACAGTGCGGTCTGCCGCACCCTCAAGCCATGGCAGGCCATGCCCAAGCTAGGCGTCCCCTGGGACTGCCTGGATATATTTACACCGCCTCAAACTGAGAACATCAAATTCACCCTGGAGCCATCCTCTTTGAAAGCCTGCGGCTGTTGTACTCTGGATACCTATACTACCTTATATGCTATTGATGACAGGTCGGGAGGGAAATTTCTGGCGGACGGATACGACCCAACGACCAATCAGGGTATGCTCTGGGCGTATACCGACTGCCTGGCCAAGAAGGGTCCTGTTCTACTGACGCCAAGCGAAGGCGGATTTGTCGGCAGCGACCCGGTCACCGGACGCAACAATCAGATCGATCTTTCGTGGGAGCAACTCTGTCTGGCCGTTAGATATGATCTGGAAATATATAAAGACCGGGACCTCACATTGAAGGTCAACCCGGCTATCACCGGGGCGGGCCCCAATGGGGCCAATATTACCTCGGTGATCGGCCAGATTAGCATCGAGCTTGACAATGTGAACGTTACTGCACCCGGCGTATGGATCGCCCCTGGGGCATTGCCTGACGCTGGAGCGCCTTATTATTGGAGGATCCGGGTGACAAGGTCGTCAACAGGCCAGATAGCCGTGAGTCCCTGGTCCCAGGTATGGAGCTTTTCGATCAGGCCCGGTTTTGTCGTTTCGACGCCTGTTCTGGGCTTAGAGCTGTTAAGCCCGAAGGATAATGGAACAGGATGGCCAATTCAGCCCATGTCTTTATCGTGGACGCCCTACCAGGACGCCACTAAATACGAGGTATGGCTGGCCAAGGATGCGGACTTCACTCAGATGGTCAAAAAAGCTTTCACTACCAGCACGGCATATAAATACGATGATGCCCTCGAGTATTCGAAAATATACTTCTGGAAGGTCCGTGCTACTGAAATACAGGGTCAATCCAATACAAGCGATTGGAGCGGCACATTCACCTTCAAGACAGTCGATGCTCCCCCACCCGAGCCTACCCCAGCTGAAAAACAGAAGCAACAGCAGCAGCAGGATAACCCGGGTTACGTGTGGATGGTAATAGCCATTATCGTAGCTGTACCTATATTTATGCTGACTCTGATATGGATGTCCAGAAAGTCGGACGAGTGATGTATCTGCCCTTCCGGGGTACTATCTAGCGGAGAAGCTACTAAAAGAAGTATTTTAATATATCTGTGGAATTACGCGCTCAGTCTGCTCCTTCCCTTTGATCGCATCCTGAAGTGTCGGGTCGAGCTGCACTGCTTTATTAAAGTCAGTCAGGGCACTTTTATAGTCAGCGCTGTTAAAGTATGTCCAGGCTCTATTGTCATATGCCCAGGCATTTAAAGGATCAAGCTTGATCGACTGGGTGAAGTCGGCCAGTGCTTCAGGATAACGGCCTAATTTGCGGAGTAGAATGCCCCTACTGTCATAGTATGTGTAAACCAGCGGGTTTATAGAAATGGCTTTGTTGTAATCGGCCATTGCGAGATCGAACTGTCCGGTTGTCACATACAGATTACCCCTCCCGTAGTATGCATTGGCAAAATTAACATCTAACTCGATAGCGGCGTTAAAATCTGCGAGTGCCAGGTCATATTTTTTAATGTTATAGTATGCATTTGCCCGGCCAAAATAAGCATAGGCATTATCGGGGCTCATATTAATGTAGTTGGTGTAGTCGACAATGGACCGGTCGTAATCAGCCTTTTTATAATAAATCCAGCCCTCTTTCTGATAGTATATATATTCACTGGAATTTAATAGTATTGCCCTGTTAAAATCAGCCAATGCCGAATCTATATCACCCAGACTATAGTAGGAACTTCCCCTGTTGAATAAAGCTTCCCCGTAATTGGGGTCTATCTGTATGGCCCTGGTATAGTCGGCAATGGCGTCGGTATAGTTCTCACTGTTCTGATAGATTTTGCCTCTTGCGTTGTATGCAAGGGAATAGCTTGGACTAATCTTAATGGCCTGGCCGATATCAGCCAGCGCTTTATCAGTGTCACCCATGGCGAAATATGTTTTACCGCGGGCGGTATAGGCTTCATAGTCATCAGGGTTGATCTGAATAGCTTTGTTGAAATCCTCTATAGCTTTATCGTCAGCCAGCGTTTTAAAATATACCGTACCCCGTGCAACATATGCGTCTGCGTAGTTCTGGTCCAGATCTATGGCCTTGCTGTAATCCGCAATGGCCTTATCGT
>JBEKVW010000094.1:0-7350 GCA_049513695.1 Dehalococcoidia bacterium
CAAGTAAAGTTTCCTTATTGGGCAACGTGCTAAGCATATTTAAGGATTTTACTCGCACATTTGACAGCGAAATCTTCCCTGACACGGATTTATGGCAAAACATATGGATTAATGATAATAGTCTAGCAGAAGTCATCAGCGGTTTATATACGGTTCCAAATGATTTCGCTCAGTATTATTTTGATGTAATCGAACCCGACGTATTGGGTCAGGTCTATGAACAATATCTTGGACATGTTGCCCGAATAGCAAAACCAAAACTACAGGCACAGCAGTCTTTGTTCCCGTCCACCGACGTAAAAATTGAAATTCTTGAAAAAGGGGAAAAGCGTAAGAAAGGTGGCATTTATTACACACCTAAGTGGGTTACCGACTATATTGTTAGAAATACGATAAACCGCTTTATTTCTGAGCAAGAATATAATTCAATATTAAATATGAGAATTGTTGATCCCGCTTGTGGTTCCGGCTCTTTTTTAATTCGAGCATATGATGAGCTACTTACGTATAACGCAAAGGTAACTGGTAAGCCTGTCTCGGCATTAACATGGCCAGAGCGAATACGGATTCTTACATCCAATATCTATGGAGTAGATTTGGATCCACAGGCTGTGGAGATCGCTCGTCTTAATTTATTGATAAGGGCACTGGCCAAACGTGATTTGCTGCCACCGCTTGAATCTAATATTCAATGCGGAAACTCCCTAATTTTTGGTACTGAAGATGAATTGGAATCAGCTCTCGGGAGTGACTATCAATCTTATAATCCATTTACCTGGTCCGATCGATTTGAATCCATCATGAAAAAAGGCGGATTCGACATCGTAATTGGTAATCCTCCATATATTATGGAACTTAGGGATAATAAAGATATTTTTCAAGTATTACGGAAAACTCCTTTAGGGACCAAATATTATGAACCCAAAATGGATATCTTCTATTTTTTCATGGAACTAGGGTTGGATTTGCTAAAACCCAATGGTTATCTAGGCTTTATTGTTCAACAATATTGGCTTTCACGCGCACATGCCTCAAAATTAAGAGAGAAAGTCTTTGCTGAGTCGCATCCGATTGCGTTAATTGATTTAAATGAATATAAGGTATTCGCCGATGCACCTGGGCAGCACAATATGATTGTCATTCTCCAAAAATCCAAAAGCTCCAATGATCGCACTCTATTATTACGTCTGAAAAAGGCAGATGCTAATGAAGCTGATATTGTGAGTGCTTTGTCTTGCGACCCTGATGATCAACAGCTATTTGAAACGCGGCTAATTGAAACAAGTCAGCTATTAGATACCGTGACCGATAAAGTTTATATGATCGGAACCACCAGCGCTTCTGTTAAAGCAAAAATAGAACGCGAATGTTGGCAATTAGACGCAAATGAAATACAGCAGGGGATAGTAATACCCCAAAGTTACCTTAACACTCAGGCATTATCCAAATTATCCAATCCCTCTTTGCACATATCCGGTGAGGGTATATTTGTACTATCTTTATCTGAACAAAAAAGACTGAAACTAAACTCCGCCGAAAAAAGTCTGCTACGTCCATTCCACTATGCCGAAGAGATAGATAACTATTACTATGATAAAAATGTAGGTTATAATCTCATATATACATCTGGCGCCATAGCCAAAGAAATCGAATCTAGCCCTCACAAATACCCCAATCTAATATCCCATCTTGATAAATATCGGACTATTATTACATCAGATCACAAACCGTATGGTTTACATCGGGCAAGACAACCAGAGTGGTTTGACGATAAAAATAAAATAATTTGTGTACGTAAGACAAAATATCCCAAATTCGTGGTTGTTTCCGACCCTTGGTATGGTGATCAATCTGTTCTAGTTATCAGACTTACTAAACATAACAAGTTTTCTCCACATTTTGTCGCTGCCGTTCTAAATAGCAATGTAGCACATTATTGGCTTAAGTTGGAGAAGCACCAGGGTAATCAACTGCAGATTGACAAGGAGGTACTAATTCATTTTCCTTTACCAAATATCGATTTCAAGAAATCCAATGCAAAAGCTAATTACGATAATTTGGTTAAGCTGTCGTTAAAAGTCGCTAAAAGTAAGCGGGATTTGGGAGAAATCAACATGAGCGGACAGGATTTATTCGGTGAGAAACAGAAGATACTTTCTAGCTCAATTGATAAATTGATAAAGCAGGCCAATGACTTAGTATATTCTCTCTATGGCTTAGATCAAAGTGATATACAACAAATTATAGAGGGAACCTCATTTTAGAGTTCTATCTCAAATATACCTACCCAAAAACTGCAGCAACCCCGCCACGCTCTTGGCATCGCATATCTTTCCACTATCAATCAGGCCTTTGATCTCGGAAACAGGCACCCGTACAATCTCGATCTCATCGGTATCTTCTGCTGTTAAACGCGACGGCGCTAAATCAGTAGCCAGGAAGAGGTGCAGATACTCGGTGCAGTAGCCGGGCGCAGAGTAGAAACCGCCCAGCCTGGTCACCTTGCCGGGCAGGTAGCCGATCTCCTCCTGCAGCTCCCTCTTAACGGCCCCCTCGGGCGTCTCGTCCCCGTCAATGCCGCCGGCCGGTATCTCCAGCAGGAGCTTGCCCGCAGGCCTCCTGTATTGTTTTTCCAGAATGATATTATTTTTGTCGTCCAGCACAATTACAGCAATGCAGTCAGCATGCCAGACGATCTCACGGGTGGTGACTTGACCTGAGGCCTTCTCAATAGTGTCGATGCGCAGGTTCACTGCCCTGCCTTCATATACGGCCTTACTGGATACAAGTTTCTCCTGCATCGTCAAGCTGCCTTTACATCATAGACCAGCGCGACTTCGTCGCAGTCGGGGAACTTGGGACAGCTATAGCACTCCGCCCAGATCTTGCGCGGCAGCTCCATCTTCTCCACTTCCTTGAACCCCTGCTTCTTGAAAAACTTGGGCTTGTAGGTCAGGCAGAACATGCGCGGTATGCCCAGCGCCTTCGACTCCTTCACGCAAGCCTTCACCAGGGCGGCGCCCATGCCCTTCTTATGGTTGGCCTTGTCCACCGCCAGCGCCTTGACCTCGGCCAGGTCGGACCAGCTTATATGCAGCGCCACGCAGGCAATCATCTTGCCGGCCCGGTTGCGTATCACCAGGTAGTCCCTCAGGTTTTCATAGATCTCACTCAAGGCCCTGGGCAGCATTTCGCCTTTGCCTGCGAACTTGTTCACAAGCTCGTGGATTTGCTTTACGTCTTCGATGCGCGCTTTTTCTACTTTCATTTTCTATTGTCCTCGCGTCTTCGTAGTGAAGGATTGCCACGTCGCCCTGCGGGGCTCCTCGCAATGACGTGTTAAGTATATCGCAATGACGTGTAACTTTCTTCGATCAAAGGATTGCCACGGCACTGCGTGCCTCGCAATGACGGGGTTACTTCCTTCGTACATGGGATTGCCACGCTCCGCTCGCAATGACGTGTCATAATGACTTCCCTTTCAGTTTGGATACCAGCGTCGAGTAAAATTCGCCCTTCGGCCTTAAACGGATGAATTTCGTCACATGCGGGCTGAGCGATACTTCGATCTCTTCCTCGGTATTAAGCGTCTCCTCCACCTGGCCGTCCATGCTGACGACCGCCTCGTGGTTGGTGAATACCTTCAACCTGACCGCCGATACCGGGGCCAGGACCACCGCCTTATCCATGCTTAAATGAGGGCAAACGGCCTTCAGTATAATGTCCCTCGATTCCGGGTGAAGGATCGGTCCGTTGGCAGCCAGGGAATAGCCGGTGCTGCCGGTAGAGGTCGCCACGATGACGGCATCCGCCCTGTATTTGGTGAAGGCTTCCCCGTTGATATGAACCTGGATGTTGACGAGCCTGAGGAATTTGCCCCGGCCCACGACTACGTCGTTCAGTGCATGGTATTTATTCCCGGTGCGCTTGACCTCAGCCTGAAGCATGGCCCTTTGCTCGGTCCATCCTCCCCCCTCGATAATGACCATGAGCTTGTCCAGTGCTTCCTCAGCCGGCAGCTCGGTCATGAAGCCCAGGTTGCCGAAATTTATGCCCACGATGGGTATCTCAAACGGAAAGATGATCCGGGCCACACGCAGTATGGTGCCGTCGCCGCCCACGCTGACAGCCAGGTCGGTACCTACCAGGTGCTTCTTAGCTCCAACCTCATCCCAGGATGAATGAAGCCAGCATTGCACGCCTTTGCGCTTTAAAAACTGCTCGATGTCAGCGGCAAATTGCTCGGATTTCCCGATTTTGGGATGGTATAAAATGCCTATGCGTTTCACAGATGACGAATATAGCATTCGTGCTATAGAGTGTCAAATAGTTAACCGGTCAGTGAGCGGGTAGTTAACAGGTCATTGCGAGCGAAGCGTGGCAATCTTTTGGGTTACGGCTGCAATCTTCGAACAAAGGATTGCCACGTCGATCGCGGGCTCCTCGCAATGACGTGGTTTGGAGAATGGCACTATGTGCCTCGCAATGACAGGCAAACAAAATAGGGGCTAAAGCCCCCCTTCAACGCCCTCAGTCTAGTCAACAGGTCATTGCGAGCGAAGCGAAGCAATCTTTTGTACGGAGGCTGCAATTTTCGAATTAAAGGATTGCCACGTCGCCCTACAGGCTCCTCGCAATGACAGGTGTTTGTGGCTTGGAGGGCCCGATGAAATCGGGACTGCCCTACTCTTCGAGGGCTCCCATTGCAATAGAGCTATGTGCCATGGAGCCACCTGCGCGCATGGCGACGGCAACAAATATGGCCTCGGCGATTTCTTCGGGCGTTGCCCCTGCCTTCTTTGCGCGCTTGGCATGCCCTTCGATGCAATAAGGGCATTGCGTTATATGTGCACATGCTACCGCAATAAGCTCCTTTGTCTTTACATTGAGGCTGCCTTCGGCAAAAACCTTGCCGTCAAAATCCAGGAAGGCCTTCATAATTTCGGGTTTAAGAGCAAACATTTTAGCTGCTTTTTCAATTGCCTTTTTGCCATAAAAATAGTCTTCCATTATATTCTCCTAATTTAACTATTAATCTTGATCATGATACTATTCCGTTGCTACACGTATGTCAAAACTCTAAATACCAAGTATTTATGCCCTCTCCCCGGCCCTCTCCCCCCGATAAGTTTACAGGTCATTGCGAGCGAAGCGTGGCAATCTTTTGTACGAAGGTTCCAGTCTTCGAATCGAAGGATTGCCACGTTGCCTGCGGGCTCCTCGCAATGACGTGTGAACAGGCTATAACGATATTGCGGCTTTAAAGCCATCGGCAACCGCCTCAAATATGGACCTCGGCTCAACGGCGTCGCCCACGAGAATGGTCTGGCCCACTTTACCCTGAAGGGCATCGTAAAGGCGCCTATCCGACTTGTTGCCCGTGGCAATAACTACGGTGTCGGCCGGAATGGTCTGGCTAGCGCCATCCGCAGCGCATATCGTCACCCCTTCCGCGGAGGCTTTCTCGCAGGTTGCGCCGGGCTTGATGACAATCCCCCTCCCGGTCATAGAGATTAACGTCTTGATTTGAAGCAAAGTCGGCTTGTTCGCCATTATTTGAGGCAGGACCTCGATGATGGTTACATCTTTGCCCTGTTCAGCTAAAAACCCGGCGGTCTCACACCCAACCATACCGCCTCCGATAACGACCACTCGTTTACCTGTCTGGCCGCGGCCCGATAGTACGTCGGCGGCAGACAAAGTTTTAATTTTGTCCAGGCCCGGGATATCGGGCACGACGGGTGACGCAGCCCCGGTTGCCACTATAACGGCATCGGGCTTCATCTTTTGGACCAATTCCGCAGTTGCGGCCTTCTGCTCCACTTTGATTTTCAGCTTACGCATCTGCGTGCACAGATATTCCACCAAAAGCTTAATTTGCTGTTTATCAGGAGGCACACCGGCCAGCAGCAACTGTCCGCCGAGCTTCGATCCGGAATCATATAGTGTTACAGCATGGCCCCGAAGAGCGGCCACGCGTGCCGCTTCCATGCCGGCAGGTCCTCCGCCTACCACAAGGACCTTCCTGGCCTTCGACGCCTTGGCCAGCGGGTATTTGTACTCACTGCCCAGGGTGGCGTTGACGCTGCACTTTATCCCTTCAGAAGTATGTACTCCCCATTCGCATTGCAAGCACTGGATACAGGGCACGATATCCTCCGGCCTGCCTTCCATCAATTTATTGGGGATTTCGGCATCGCACAGCAATCTGCGACCCATAGCTATGAAGTCGGCCTTGCCTTCCAGCAGCGCCTTATTGCCGACCTCGGGGGACATAAAGCCGACCGCAATGACCGGGATGCCGACGGCTTTTTTAACAGACTCGGCGTAGGGCAGCAGCTCTCCCGCCACATCAGTCATCGTCCTTAGCCCATAGACAGATACATGCACAGCGTCGCACCCCGCCTTTTCCGCCATTTTGGCGATGGCCGGGAGTTCTTCCGCATATATGCTCTCCGGTCCCATCTCTTCCGCGTTAATCCTGCACCATACTGGGTAGTCAGCGCCCACCTTGCTCCTGACTGCCGCGATAACCTCCAGCAGGAAACGGGCTCTATTTGTCAGGTCGCCTCCGTAGCTGTCGGTCCGTTTATTAGACCGCAGAGATAAAAACTGATGAATGAGATAGCCATGAGCGCCGTGGATCTCCACGCCATCAAAGCCACACTTTCTGGCCCGCTCCGCTGCCATGGCAAAGCGGTCGACCAGGTTTTTAATCTCATCCACGGTTAATTCCCTGGGTACGTCAGCGGTTGCGGATGCCGGGATCGGTGATGGGGCCACCGGCTGCTTCCCGGTGAACTCCTTCCTGGCCTCCCTGCCACCGTGGTGGATCTGCATGGCAATTTTGGCCCCGTGCTTGTGAACAGCGTCTACCAGGCGTTTGAAGCCGGGGATATATTTATCATCGTCAATGCCTGCTTCATTGGGCCAACCTTTGCCTACAGGGAAATCTGGGCATGTCCCCTCGGTTATGATCAAACCCACGCCACCCGCGGCCCGCTGCTCGTAGTGGGCAATCATCAAATCGGTTACTTCTCCGTCAGGAGCAGCATAGTTCGTCGCCATGGGCGGCATTACGATGCGGTTCTTGATTTTCAGCCTTCCGATCGATCCGGGCTCAAATAATTTAACGTATGCAGATTTATCCGGCATTTCAACAGCCTCCTTCTACCCTGCTAATTCCACTGAATGAAGATCCAATCAATGCGACAATTTTATCACAAGTAGTTAACGGGGCATTGCGAGAGAGCTTCATATCTTCGAACAAAGGATTGCCACGTCGCCTGCGGCTCCTCGCAATGACGTGGTTAATTGCCGGTCATTACGAGGCGGGTTAACAGGTCATTG
>JBEKVW010000095.1:0-7346 GCA_049513695.1 Dehalococcoidia bacterium
TTGGCCCCTTATATGTTTGCATCAGGCTGGTAATAGTTGAAAAGCCCCATTTATTAGTGTTGTTGGTGGCCCCTATATGTGCAACCGACTGGGGATTAAAAAGCGGGTCCAGCTCTTTTAAGATATCAATTTCCATTTTCCTGTACCTTCTACCTGGGTTATACAATAAAAAAATGCCTTGAGTCTCAAAGCACGATGGTATATAATATCATCCCGACAGGCGCTGCACAAACTGTAAGAACTCAGCCATTATTTCCTATGTGATCATCTTCTCTACGCAAATATTCTCAGGTTAAAGGAGTTTAACAATGATAAAAACACGCATGACTGAACTTTTCGGTTGCAAGCATCCGATCATGCTGGCCGGCATGAACTGGGTTACTACGCCTGAACTGGTGGCGGCTGTATGCAACGCCGGCGGGCTGGGCATATTTGCCACCGCCAGATGCACCCCCGAGGAAACCAGGAAATATATCCGCGAAATCAGGAGACTCACGGACAAACCCTTCGGCATCAATCAGCTTCTGATATTGGGGCAGGTGGCGCAGGATACAATCCAGGTAGCCATCGAAGAGAAAATACCCGTTATCAATTATACGCTGGGAAAGCCCTGGTTCATCGACCAGGTACACGCCTACGGAGGCAAGGTCATCGGTACCACAGCCTTCGTAAAACACGCCATCAAGGCGGAACAACTGGGATGCGATGCCATCGTTGTTACCGGAGCGGAAGCGGCGGCACATGGTGAAGAAGCTACCACCCTGGTCATGCTGCCCATCGTCGCCAGCAAGGTCAAGATACCGATTATATCCGCAGGTGGTTACAGCGATGGAAGGGGCCTGGCGGCAGCCCTGGCACTGGGCGCCAGTGCCGTTTCTATGGGAACACGCTTTGCCCTCACCCAAGAAAGCATTGTGCATGATACCTTCAAGCAGCTCTGCCTCAAGGCTTCGGAGAACGATACTATAGTCAGCGATAAATTCGACGGAATGCGCGGCCGCGCCCTGAAAACACCTGTCACGGAGAAGATAGCCAAAGGCGGCTTCCCGGTGGTCGACGCCTTCAGAGGCGCCTATGATATTAAAACCATGCTGAACCTTAATTGGATGCAGTTTATAGGCATGGACTTCAAAATGATGGCCTCGGATGAAGACCATCCAATGTGGGTGCTGGCCCGCCAGGCCGCCGGTAACCTGCGCCATACCAAGGCCCTCTACAACGGCGACACCAAAGAAGGCATTTTCTTCGCAGGACAGATAATCGGCGCCTGCAGCGATGTCCCGACTGCTGCTGAGCTTATCGACAGGGTTATCGCTGAAGCGGAAGCAACCATTAAAAAGTCAAATTCCATGCTGGTCTGAATGGGAAAAACAATGACAAGGGGGAGCGCTAAAGTCGGCGCTCCTCCTTTTTTGACTTAGACGTGAATTAGGCGGTATGAAACCTTTTCTGTGACCGGTTTAAAAGCTCCTCCGCCTGCTTGACCATCCCCTCCACCAATTCCTTGCAGCTTACCACATTATGGATCAGGCCGATGGACTGGCCTACCGGAAGCAATCCGGCCTGTATATCTCCTTCGTCCCAGATAGCCGTCTGCCTCAGGCCCATGAGAAGAGGGGCAATTTCCTCAAGCTTGGCATGTCTGGATTCCATTTCCAGAATATCCTTAATCACTACATTTTTCAGGGCCCGGCCCTGCAATTCAATCGTTTTACCATATAGGACAGTGTCGAATTCCTGCCGTACCACCAGCTCGTCTTTAACTTTGGAGTTCATGCGGCATTCTTTGGTGGCCATAAACCTTGATGCCATCATAACGCCTTCAGCGCCCAGCATGAGCGCCGCCGCCAGCCCCCTTCCATCGGCGATGCCTCCCGTGGTAATGACGGGTATTTTCACAGATTCAGACATGCGGGGCGTGAGCACCACGGTCGTTACATCGTCGTTGAGAGGATGTCCTCCTTCCTCCACCCCGGCAGCGATCACTGCGTCATAGCCGGCATGCTCCGCGTGTATGGCATGCCTTACAGAACCGACTTTATGTATGAGCTTTGTTCCTGCATCATGTATACGCTTTACCGCGTCCGGGCCGAAAAATTTATCTACCGGCGCGCCGGAGATTTCGAAAGCTGCCACTTTCTCAGCCAGACAGGCATCCAACCAGCCGGTGTACATCTCTTTGGTTATGCGAAACGAAGGTAGAAGCGAAAGGTTTACTGAAAAGGGCTTATCAGTCATCTCCCGGGTTTTCCGTATCGCCTGCCGCAGCTCTTCACCCGAATTGTAGTTAGCGGATGTTATATTGCCCAGCGCACCTGCATTGCAGACGGCAGCGCACAGATCGGGCTTGCATAGCCACATCATACCTCCGCACATAATGGGATATTTGATACCAAATAGCTCGGTCATCCTAGTCTTCATGACAACCTCCTTGGCAAACAATTTATAACAATTTGTGATATTATAACATGGCGATCTTACAAAAACAATTAAAAAGGTTCAATTCACGAGCCTTCGCTTTA
The DNA here is from genome assembly GCA_049513695.1 of Dehalococcoidia bacterium. Taxonomy (GTDB): domain Bacteria; phylum Chloroflexota; class Dehalococcoidia; order GIF9; family UBA5629; genus UBA1162. Next base: position 2,523 of record JBEKVW010000095.1, read on the forward strand.
TATGGTTTTTTCATTGACAATGAATATAGTTTTTGAGAACATTACGCTTCGATAAACCGCATTAAATAACGGAGGTTCCTGAAGGTGAAGACAAGAATTACTGAGCTTCTTGGAATAAAACATCCCATCGTACTTTCGGGTATGGCTTTTGTCAGCCTGCCTGAGCTGGTGGCCGCTGTCAGCAACGCCGGCGGACTGGGAATTTTCAACAGTGTAGCCAATACACCGGATCAGCTAAAAGGGATTATACAACAGATAAAGTCACTGACCGATAAGCCGTTTGCTATCAATGCTACTCTCATATTCCCCAACGGCAAGGAAAACGCCGAGGTTGCCATTGCCGAAAAGGCTCCCATCATCAATTTCGCCCTGGGCAAAGGGGACTGGATCATCAAAGGAGCACACGCTTACGGCGGCAAGGTCATATCTACCGTAGCTACCGAACGCCATGCCATAAGGGCGGCGGAACAGGGAGCGGATGCCCTGATAGTCACCGGCCATGAAGCCGCTGCTCACGGCAGCGACGTGGGCGGATTGGTGCTACTTCCGCAGATCGCCAGCAAAGTTAAGACCCCCCTTATCTCGGCTGGCGGCTATTGCGATGGTCGCGGACTGGCAGCGGCCCTGGCCCTGGGCGCCGATGCCATTGCCATGGGCACACGCTTTGTATTAACTCAGGAGTGCACTGTGCACCCCCATATCAAACAGGTAGCCTTGAAAACCACTATGGAAGAGACCATTTATTCGGCTGGCATCGACGGCCTGCCGGGCCGCTGGTACAGCAACAAACGGGCATTGGAAATGGCTAAAGGCAAGACATCCTATATTGAGGCCATGAAAGCTGGATGGGCGCTGCGCAAGCAGGTTGATATCCCCATCTGGAAACTGCTTTTCGGCAGCCTGCAGAAAAGGGGCATCACAGAGCTGGCTCGGCAGGCCATCGGCATCGACGCATTGGGCAAAGTATTGAATGACGGAGACCTCGATAATGGGGTGGTGCCATTCGGGCAGGTGGTCGGTCGCATTGAAAACCTGGCTACTTGCAAAGAGGTCATCGAAAGCATAGTTGCCGAAGCCGAGGCAGTTATCAAGTCACTGCAGACTAAATTATAGTTGAATAAGGTCAGCCGGCCGCGCTGATAGGACAAAGATCAGGAGACAAACGGGCTGAGGCCATGTTCGAGCGTATTAATCGAATATGCTAATATTGTATTGAACTGTAATACTTAAACCTGTATGTATTAATAATAACAAGGAGCTCAGAATGGTGATGGGTTTGGATGGCAAGAGCATTGAGAAGTATTCGGTTACAGTTGCTCTCAAAGACGGTTCCAGCTTGATCCTTCGTCCTATTCAGTTGTCCGATGAGGAGAAGCTGCTGGGGCTCTTCAACCGTTTAAGCAAGCAGACCATGTACCTGCGCTTCCATCATGTCATTAATAACATTACACGTGAAGAAGCACGCCGGTTCTCTGCGGTAGACTATTACAATACCTTTGCACTGGTCGGCACTTTGGGCGAAGATGAAGATGAGAAGATCATCGCAGTAGGGCACTATGCTCGGCAACCCGGCGCTGAAAGGGCTCAAATCGCCTTCGAAGTTGAAGACAAGTATCAGGGTCTGGGGATCGGCACGCACCTATTGGACCAGCTTGCCAGCGTGGCCAGGGATAAGGGCATCACTACTTTCGAGGCGGAGGTGCTGGCCGAGAACAAAGACATGATGAATATCCTCATCAACAGCGGCTTCAAGATGCACCGCATGTACCAGGGATCGACCTATGTAGGCATACTCGATCTGGCCCCGACTGAGATAGTGGAGCAGAAATCATTTGAGCGCGAGAGAGTATCTTCAGTAGCATCTCTGCGGGCATTCCTGAATCCCAAGTCGGTAGCTGTCATCGGGGCTTCAAGGCGGCGCAACACTATCGGCAATTTCGTTTTTCGCAATCTTATACAGCAGGATTTTAAGGGTGTTGTATACCCGGTTAACCCCTTCTCTGAAGTTATCGCAGCCATAAAGGCATATCCCTCAGTTCTTGCTATCCCGGGAGATGTCGACCTTGCCATCATCTCGGTACCACAGGAACATGTTCAGCAGGTTGCCGAGGAATGTGCCCGCAAAGGTGTCAAGGGCATGATCGTTATGAGCTCCGGCTTTTCAGACGCGGGAGCTGAAGGCGCTGAAAATGAGCACAAGCTTTTAAAGACCGTCCGCAGCTACGGTATGCGTATGCTGGGGCCAAACTGTATGGGCATAATAAATACCAATCCTGAGGTAAACCTTAACGCCACCTTTTCCGGTGTTTTCCCTCCTCACGGGACCATCGCTTTCGCCTCGGAGAGCGGTGTGCTGGGCTCGGCCATCCTTATGTATGCTACGAGCTTAAACATCGGCCTCTCCACGTTTGTCAGCATCGGCAACAGGTCCGATATATCCAGCAACGAGTTGCTGCAATATTGGGAAGGGGACCCCGATACCAACGTTGTACTGCTCTATTTGGAATCCTTCGGCAATCCCAGGAAGTTCACAAGGGTTTCCCGCAGCATCACCTCCAAAAAGCCCGTTGTAGCGGTCACGGGGGATCGTATTGCACACCAGATAAGGTCCATCACCTCGCAGACCGGCGCCATGGCCTCCGACCAGGCCGCTACAGATGCCCTTTTCAAACAGGCAGGCATATTGCGCGTTAATACTCTGCAGGACCTCTTCGACACCGGCAGCCTGCTTGCCAGTCAACCACTGCCGGCAGGCAACCGGGTTGCCATCATTTCCAACGCCGGCGGACCGGCTCTATTGACGGCCGACGCCTGTAAGATAAAGGGGCTGGACGTCACAAACCTCTCCGAAAATACCCTGGCGCGGCTGACCGCCATCCTGTCTCCCAAGGCCATTATTTCCAACCCCATCGATACCTCACCCGACTATACTATCGACCAGTACCGGGAGGCGCTCAGGCTGCTTCTGGATGACGAAAATGTAGATATAGTAATTGCCATTTTCATACCTCCGATACTGGAGCTTTCCGACGAATTTGCATCAGTTATTCGTGAAATTGCGCCTCTTTACCGTCACTTCGGCAAGCCGCTGATAACCTCCTTCCTCGGCCTGAGCGGTGATAGGGTTGAGCTGGGCTCCAAGGAGAAGGGCTACGTCCCATCGTTTGCTTTCCCCGAAGCAACGGCCGGCGCATTATCACGGGCGTTTGAATTCAGTCAGCGATTGAAAAAACCGGTCGGTAAAATTCCTGAATTCCCCGATATCGACAAGGAGCGCGCTGAATATCTGATTAAGTCCGCCCTCGAGAAATCGGACAACAATCAGGTATGGCTGAATGCCGAGTTGATAACCGGCCTGCTTGAATGCTACGGAATAAAGGTCGTTACGCTGAAACTGGCTACGACAGCGGCAGAAGCTGTGGAAGCAGCCCAGGAAATAGGCTGCCCGGTAGCCGTTAAAATTCTCTCTTCAACCATCACACAAAAGATGGAACTGGAAGGCGTTATACTCGATTGCCGGGCCAGGAATGAGGTGGAGGACGCTTTTAACCGTATCAGCGACAATATGGAAAGTATAGGCAAGAAGGACGAGATGGATGGCGTGATCGTCCAGAAAATGGTGCAGGGAGGCATAGAGGTCATCGTCGGGGTCACGCAACACCCTGCCTTCGGCCCCCTGATCATGTTCGGCCTGGGGGGCATATATACAGAGTTGCTCAAAGATGTAACCTTTAATATCAACCCGCTCACCGATATCGACGCGCATGAGATGCTCAGGGCGGTGAAAGCCTACCAGATGCTGGAAGGATGGAAAGGCTCAAAGCGTGCCGACATTGAAGCTATCGAGGAGTTGCTTCTCCGTGTTTCAACCATGATCGTAAACCATCCTCAAATAGTAGAGATGGACCTCAATCCGGTTAAGGTATTGCCGGAGGGCAACGGCTATCAGGTTATCGACAGCCGTATCCTAGTGAGCGCTTATACTGAATAGTGTCAATATGTAGATACGTTCAGCTCTTCCATTTTGCCGGTGACCATAAAGACAACCCGCTCGCAAATATTGGTTACCCTGTCCCCTGTTCGTTCCAGGTTATGGGCCACCCACATCAGTCTGGTAGCTCGTGTTATGCTGCGCGGGTCTTCCATCATAAAGGTCAGCAATTCACGAAATACCTGGTCGTATAGATTATCTATTTCGTCATCTTCCGCAACGATTTTCCTGGCAATTTCGGCATCGTGCGCGATAAAAGCGTCCAGGCTCCTGTGCAGCATGCTTATGGCCTTTTCATTCATGCGCGGCAGGTCTATCAGCGGCTTCAAAGGCGGCTCATTCCCTATCATTATGGCTATCTTGGCATTGCCGGCGGCGTGATCGGCCATGCGTTCGAGATCAGTAATAATGGAGAGCGTAGCCAGCAATACCCTCAAATCGCTGGCCATGGGCGCCTGGGTTGCGATTAAATCCAGAGCCCTTTCCTCTATTTCGAAACGTTTTTTATCTACATTTGTATCATCTGCCACCACTTTGCCGGCCAATTCCAGATCGCGGCCCTTTAAGGCCTGCATGGACCGGTCCAGGGCCTTTTCGACCATGCTGCCCATAACCAGGACTTCATCCTGTATCTCACGCAAATTCCTCTGGTAAGTCTCCCTAGGCATATCAACCTCCTTAGCCGAAGCGTCCCGTTATATAGTCCTCAGTCCTTTTATCATGTGGCACGCTGAATAATTCCTTAGTAGGCGCAAATTCTATCAACTCGCCCAGCAAAAGAAAACCCGTGCAGTCAGAAACGCGGGCTGCCTGCTGCATATTGTGCGTTACTA
>JBEKVW010000096.1:0-7282 GCA_049513695.1 Dehalococcoidia bacterium
TTTAACGAATGTCAACTTGGGCAGTTGGTCTGGAATGGATTCTCGAACAATGGCTGAAGAAGCAGATTGTTTAGATTTGTACAGATATGCCTATACTCCATTCAGTTCGTGTGTTCATAATATGTGGGATCATGTTGGTAGATTAAATGTTGCTCAATCAGGGAATCCCTTGCATAAATATATGCTTATTCCTTTTGATCCAGAGACTCAACCAGAATTCGATTTATTTCTAAATTCTGCGAAATATCTTCAAGAATCATTCAGCGTCGTAGATAAGACCTTTCAGCTGCAATGTAGCACTGAGTTGCCATATGAGTATTGGTACAATCTAGACCAAGATTCATCCGCTAAACCCAAAGTAGATGATGAAGGAACATCTGACCAATCATCGGATAAAGCATAGAGTTTTACTCATCGTATTACATAGTACAGTTAAGGGGAATGGAAGTTGAAATAGTTAAACAAAACAGGAAAAATGCCAGACAGTTGAAAAATGCTTACGGTCAGCGTGAATTTGAGAGGGATGGTGCCCCCAAGGGAATTTGAATCCAATTTAACAAATAACGTACTAATTCTAACTTTATTTGATAGAATTAAACAAATATAAGGCTCTATATCTGAGGCCATGAAGAGATATTCTCTTGAGAGCGTCAAACTAGACATTGAATCCTTTTTCAATGACGATGATCATTGGTCTTGTAAGTACGGCTCAAAGCCTACATCATGCCATAAAAATTCCGTATTTTATAAAAGGCAACTTCAGATTATATTCGAAGACATGTACCCTCATGACATTACCGGCAAAGCGGTCAATGGATTGATAAAAGAAGGGTTTTTATTAAGCGAACATTACTCTTTTGGTAATAATATGCACGCAATCTTCATTTGGAGACACAATGTTAGATACGTTGCGAGAGACATTAAATTAAAGGCCTCAATAATGGAGAAATTCAGCGCGGATGAATTAAACGATGGGGCAGGGAAATATGCTGAGTCATTATTTCTACATATGGTTCAGAAAAATCAATTCAATATCTTGGACAGAGACGCTAATATGCTTGGCGAGGCACGATGGACATTTTCAGATAAAAATCTTGATTTCATAATAGAAAAAGATGGCCTTCGTTATGGTGTAGAAATAAAAAATACGTTTGATTATATGCCTCAGGCTGAATTCGAAGAAAAAATCAAAATGTGTAAATTTCTTGGATTAATCCCTCTATTTCCTCTTCGGTTTTCTTCTCCACTCCAACATCAATTGATGAAAGTTGAAGGGGGGCTGGCCCTTATATTCAAGTCACGTATCTTTCCGCCAGGAAATCAGAAGCTGGTTACAGAAATTTGGAATCACTTTAGACTTCCTGTAACTATCTGGGAATCAATTCAACCCCATGTGGAAAATAATTTCTTAAGTTTCCATCAGCGGAGCTTAATTAGATGCGGTAATAGACAATAAGTATTTAATAGGGGCTACGACTTTTATATCTGTTTTTTACTCTTTTCTGTGCGTTTTCTTATTTCTCACAACCCCTTCCGCACAAATCCTTGTCTTGATAATTGATAAGTGGTGCCCCCAAGGGAATTCGAATCCCTGTGTCCAGCTTGAAAGGCTGGTGTCCTAGGCCTCTAGACGATGGGGGCATTACGTTAAGGATAGATGGGCAGCGCTTCAAGGCCTGCCGTCTCGGGAAAACCAAACATTATATTCATATTTTGAATAGCTTGTCCAGCCGCGCCCTTAACGAGGTTATCGATGCAGCTTATGACCATCACACGGCCTGTCTTCTGGTGCATGGTGGGGTATAGCAGGCACAGGTTGCTGCCCCAGGTCTGCTTTGTTTCAGGCGGCTGCTGCACCATGCGGGTGAAAGGTTCCTTGCGGTAGTAATCGGCGAACACCTTATCCAGCTCTTCTTTGCCGCCGGTAAGCTTCCCCGCTTTAGCCCTGGCGTAGCAGGTGCTCAAAATCCCGCGCGTCATGGGAACGGTGTGCGGAACGAATGTCACCGATACGCTGCCGGACGGATAAAGGTTATCCAGCTCCTGCAACATTTCCGGCTGGTGCCTGTGGCCGCTCAGACTGTAAGCGCGCACGTTGTCGCTGGCCTCGGAAAAATGCGTGGGCAGGGTCAGCGTCCTGCCCGAGCCGGAGATGCCCGACTTGCTGTCGACAATCAAGTCCGGCTCTACAAGGTCGAGAGCGACCAGGGGAGCCAATGCAAGTATGGCCGACGTCGGATAACAGCCGGGATTGGCCACCAGGTTAGCCCCGGCTATCTTGCTGCGGTGCAACTCGGGAAGCCCGTATACGGCGGATTGCAGCAACTCTGGAGCCGGATGCGTGAAATCATACCACTCGGGATAGCGGGCAGGGTCCTTCAAGCGGAAATCGGCGCTTATATCCACTACGCGGATACCCTTTTTTAGCAGGGGCATTACAACTTCAGCGCTGGCCTTATGCGTCATGGCCGAGAAGGCCACGTCTACCTTGCCTTCCAGCTCCGCAGTTATGATAAGCCCGGTGCATTCCAGGTGGGGAAAGACCTCACCCAGTTTTTTGCCGGCAGCGCTACGGCCTGTGACAGACACCAGCTCCACCTGGGGATGCTGCCACAGGATACGCGCCAGCTCCACACCTGCGTATCCCGTCACATTGATAATGCCAGCTTTAATTTTATTCATAGCCCTTTCCAACCATCTTAAATTCTATATTAATCCATCAAGGTGGCATGTGTCATTAATAATGAGAGCCGAAGGCATACCCGATCTGACTTCGAAGAGATTGATGGCCCCGGGGTCCTGCGCAATCTGACGGTAATGCTTTTCCTGCATATTCAAAAGGTGCAATATCATGATAACCGAAAGCGCTCTGTGTGATATGACGGCCACGGTCTCTTTTTTATGGTTTGCAGCCAGACTATCCAGGGCCGCTGCCACTTTCTTCTTCAGCCTGTCTACATCTTCGAAAGGCAATTTATAAGAAGCGCGGGCAGCGCCACCGGAACAATCGTCCATGCTTGCAACTTCTTCAGGTCTCAGTCCCTTCCAGTGCTCAAGTCCGGCTCCCTCCAGTGCGGGCATACTCATAGTTTTAAGCCCCAGGCTGCCGACTATAATGTCTCCCATCTCCACCGCTCCGGGCACAGGACAGGCATAAACGGCAGTTAACTGGTAATCGGCCAGCCTTTTAGCCACAGCCTGCGCCCAGCGACTGAGGGGGGCCTCCAGGTCCCCACTTTCCGCACATGGATAAGACCCGTGTCTTTCGAACTCGGTGGGACCCGTATTGACTATAAGTATCTTGCCCAACTTTGAAGCTACCACCTGCCGATTCTAGCGCTCCACTACCATGGCAATGCCCATACCGCCGCCGATGCACATGGTCGCCAGGCCGTGCTTAAGGTTGCGGCGCTGCATCTCATGCACGAGGGTGACCAGCACGCGTGCTCCGGTAGCGCCGATGGGGTGGCCCAGCGAAATGCCGCTGCCGTGCACGTTGGTCTTATCCAGGTCGAAACCCAACTCTTTTACGCATCCCAGCGCCTGCGAAGCAAAGGCCTCGTTCAGCTCGACGACGTCGAGGTCTTTTACCGACAGTTTGGCCTTTTCCAGGGCCTTTTTCACAGCCGGGACAACGCCAAGCCCCATATAAGCCGGATCCACGCCGCCGGAGGCATAGGACTTGATCTTTGCCATGGGCTTCAGGTCCATTTCGCCGGCTTTTCTAGCCGACATCAACAATACTGCGCCTGCGCCGTCGTTGATGCCGGAGGCGTTTCCGGCCGTTACAGTCCCGTCCTTCTTGAAGGCAGGCGCCAATTTGGCCATTTTCTCCAGTGTGGTCTCCATCGGCCTTTCATCCGTATCGAAAACAACCGGGTCGCCCTTCTTTTGGGGCGAGACCACGGGGACAATCTCCTGCTTGAAGGTGCCGTCCTTAATGGCAGCCATAGCCCGCTGGTGGCTCATCAACCCCAGCTTGTCCTGCTCTTCCCGCGTAATACCGTATTTGGCGGCTATATTTTCCGCCGTCACGCCCATATGATAGCCGTAATATAGTTCCCACAGCCCGTCATAGACCATCAGGTCAAGCACTTCCCCTTTGCCCGTCAGGTCCATGCGGTAACCCCACCTGGCACGTGTCATGGCGTAGGGAGCGTTGCTCATGCTCTCCATGCCGCCTGCGATCACGACGTCGGCGTCGCCCAGCAAGATGCTCTGAGCTCCGACAACCACCGCCTTAAGTCCGGAGCCGCAAATCTTATTAACGGTGAAACCGGGTGTTTCCTTGGGCAGCCCGGCGTAGATCATGGCCTGCCTTCCGGGGTTCTGACCCTGTGCAGCCTGCAGCACGTTGCCCATGATAACCTCGTCTACCTGGACCTCTTTAAGGTTATCAGGCCAATCGTAGTACTTCTGCTCGAGCTCGCAGAGCCCTCCGCTGGCCAGGGCCTTGGGGCCGTATTCAGCCAGCCTGGTTCCCGTTTTGGGCTTTAAACCCGCCCTTTTGAGCACATCTTTAATAACGATCGAACCCAGCTTGGTGGCAGGGACATCTTTAAGCCCGCCGCCGAACGTACCGATAGCGGTCCTGACGCCGCCTACTATGACAACTTCGGACATTTAACCCTCCTTAGTGGAATAAATATTTCATTAACCGAGCAGCCGCCCGGCGATTTCGGGCGCCATCTCATGCACAAATTCAGTATTATACTCGCTGCGGACGAAGCGGAGCGGTGTGATAGATACCCGTTTATGCTCCAGCGCCCATAAATCTGTACCGGCGGCCGCCGTATCCGTGCTGCGGTGCAGTATCCAGTAGTAAGTATGCCTGCCGTCATAGCCCTTTTCCACGCCGGCGGAATATTTTTTATCGCCCAGCCGCGTTACATCTATGCCGCGTATTTGCGTCAATGGCAGGCTGGGTACATTCACATTCAAGAGCATCTTACCCTTCATTTTCTTGCGTTTGACATACCTGGCCAGCTCCCTGGCAATCAGCGCACCCGTTTCGAACCTGGGATCTTCGAAAGAATTCACGGAAACTGCGATGGACGGTATATCATAAAAGAAGCCCTGCAATGCGGCGCCCACCGTGCCTGATAGAAATACATCGTAGCTGCAATTGGGCCCCTGGTTTATGCCCGAGACCACCAGGTCGATGCCGCCGGGCATAATGACCTTCATGGCCAGCAGGACGCAATCGGCCGGAGTGCCTTCAACCGAATATGTATCGATACCGGCTATTTTTTCGTGTATCTTGGCCAGGCGCACCGGGTGGTGCAGGCTCATCGAGGTACCCACCCCGCTCTGTTCACGGTCCGGGGCGACAACGGTAACCTTGCCCACCTCTTTCAGTTCTGAGACCAGCGACCATAGCCCATCGGCATTGATGCCGTCGTCATTGGTGACTAATATCTTCAAGTAAAAACTCCGTTGGGAAACCGCATAATTTTAGCATACAGGGGCATACGTTATAAATCGGCCGGGCGCAAATGCTTGTAGCTTTCAATGCAGGGTGCACTGCGATTTCAATTGGATACCGTCCTGTGGTACAGTAAGTTGTTACAGGAGGCGCGGAATGCTTAAAAGCGAGACGACGGCGGTGGGGCAGCCGGACTCAGAAAGGTTCGGCCGCATAAAGAAAGAGCTGCTCTCCACCTGCGTATATCTCTGCCCCGAGCGGGCCTGCCTGGTCACTGACTTCTTCAGGCGGCATGACGACCCGCGCAAACCGATGACCGTGCGCAAGGCCGAAGCCCTCAGCTACATTCTGAGCAAGAAGTCCGTGCGCATTTACCCCGACGAGCTTATTGCAGGCAATATCGGCAGCCGCCGCATATCGGCGCTGGTCCAGCCGGAGCTGGCCGGCGTCTTCATGGGCACCGAGTTGCTCAGCATAGACCGCCGCAGGACGACACCGCTCCAGTGCTCCTGGCAGGATCGATTGAAGCTGCTGTTGGGCGTATTCCCCTACTGGCTCACGCGCAATATGGCTTTCAGGGCCTTCATGCCGGACATCGGCCGGTTGCTGCGCTATGTGACCGACCAGCTCGACGCCCGTTATTACCTGATAAATGAGGCCGGCGGCATAGGGCATTTTCTCCCCAACTATGAGAGGATGCTCAATCTCGGTGTCAAAGGATATCTTGACCTTTTCTCTGATAAGGTTGGCCCGGCCTATGATGCCGCCCGCATCGCCTGTGAGGGCATGTTGCGCTACGCAGCAAGGCTGGCGGATGAGGCGGAGCGCCTGGCCGGTGAAGAGAAAGACCCCCACAGGTACCTGGAACTCAAGGAGATCGCTCGGATATGCCGCAAGGTGCCTCTGGAATCTGCACGTACCTTCCACGAGGCGCTGCAGTCCTTGTGGCTGACACATATGGCGGTCTGCCTGGAAAGCTTGAATTCGGCCATTTCCTTCGGCAGGATCGACCAGTATTTGTATCCTTTCTATGAGCGTGACCTCGCAGAAGGCATACTTACGCGGGAAGGGGCGCTTGAACTGCTGCTGTGCTTCACGGCCAAGTGTACCGAGCACGTATTCCTCATGTCCGAGAATCTGAGCCAGTATCACGGGGGCTACCTGGTGGTGCAGGCGGCAGTGGTCGGCGGCATGGACCGCGACGGCAACGATGCAGTCAACGACCTGTCATATCTCTTTCTGGACGTGATGGAGCAGGCCGGGCTGCGGGACCCCAATTACCAGGCACGCCTGCACCGGGGTTCGCCCGAGCCGTTCCTGAGGCGCGCCTGCGATGTGATCAAGAAGGGCAATGGAGTTCCCGCCCTGTTCGGTGACGAGGCATGCGTAAAGTCGCTGGTTGCGCAAGGCTACCCGGAGGAAGAGGCTCGCAACTACGGAGTGGTCGGCTGCGTGGAGCTGGCCCTGCCGGGAAAGAGCTTCTTCTCAACAGATGCGGGGCTGTTCAACCTGCCCGTGTGCCTCGAGCTGGCATTAAACAGGGGCCGGAGGATGAAGGGAGGGCAGCGCGTCGGCGCGAATACGCCCGACCCGGAACGCTTCGAGAATATCGGGCAGGTGATCGAGGCTTTCAGAACGCAGGTCGGTTTTATGCTGGGTCTCATGATCGGGAATTTGCAGGTTATGGAAAAGGGCAATGCGCTTTACCACCCCACTCCATTTTCCTCAATGCTGGTGGACGGTTGTCTGGAAGCAGGCAAGGACGTCAGCGAGGGTGGGGCGCTGTATAACTCCAGCGGCATACAGGGTGTGGGCGTGGCAGACGTAGCCGACTCCCTGGCAGCTCTTGAGACTGTG
>JBEKVW010000097.1:0-7082 GCA_049513695.1 Dehalococcoidia bacterium
TATGATGCAAAACGTGAGCGTTGTTGAAGCTATTGAAATAGTATGTAAACATTGTGGGTCTCCCGATGTAGTGAAGTATGGGAAATTTGGAGATACACAATATTTTTGGTGTAAGAAGTGTGAGCGCAAAATAACCGCCCTTGATACCTTGCCCAAGATGCAAACCCCTATCAAGCAAGTCGCATCAGCGATAAGTATGTATTATGACGGATTATCTCAAAACGATATCCGCAAACAATTAAAACAGATTTACGGTAATGACGTATCCGATTTTGCTGTCTACAATTGGATAGAACGATTTACAAAGGATGCGGTCAATATAACCAATCATTACAGGCCGAATGTAGGGTACGTTTGGTTAGCGGATGAGACGGTTATTAAGGTAGGCGGAAAGCAATACTGGCTTCTGGACATTATTGATGTTAAGACTCGTTTTCTGATTGCATCTAAATTATCCCCTACTCGTAGAGTCGAAGATATACAGGATGTGTTAAAAGAAGCTTACGCCCGTACTGGCATAATACCAAAGGTCATAATGACAGACCATCTTGAAGCCTACATTTATGGCATCAAATTGACATTTGGGGATAAGGCAAAGCATTTACAGGTCAAGAAATTCACAGCAAAACCAAACAATAACATAATCGAACGTATGCAAAGTACGATTAAAGAGCGTACAAAGGTCATGAGAGACCTAAAAAGTTTGGATACTGCACAACTAATACTTGATGGTTTTCTAGTGAATTACAATTATTTTAGACCGCATGAAACGCTTAAAACCACGCCCGCAAATAAGGCTCAAGTGCAATTTCCTTATGATAATTGGGAGAGCCTTATAAAACACTCAGAAGAAGCCAAAGTGTCGACTTCTGTACCTCAGTATCAGCCTATACAGCCACTACCTTTCATAAAGCCTACTCCCATTGAAAGATTACGCGTGGAACAGATGCTTTATAAACGCAGGAAGCTAGAGACTAAAAGAACGGGTATCCCATATAAACCAAAGAGCAAGGGCGGTAGGCATAAATCACCACGACCTACAATGCAAACCCTTAATATGCTTAGGGGTTATAAGTGAGTTTAATAAATGAGAACAAACTATACGTGGTTTAATAATGAAAATCTGGGTTGTCTTGGAAATGTGGTAAATCAGACGGATTTATCGCACATTCGTAATCGTCGGAGATACCAGCATGTCCAGTCGTGAAGAGGCATTCCTTACAAAATATGACGCAGTTCCTAGCATTCCTTTTTCCCGCCCTTACTAAATGGGATAAGTGGGTGAGGATACCAATCATATCCCTGACTAAATGCCTTGAATTCTTTCCCACATTTTGCACAATGGGAATCTTGTCTGTCCAACGCTACATCAACCACGAAACCTCTAAAACTCATAATAGTGTCCTCCCAAAACCCAAAATAGTAAAAGACCCAAACGGGGAGAGATGGGGACTAAATGGTAATAATGTTAGTTCGGGTATACATATATCAAAATGGAAACTGAAAAAGCCTAAATATATCATATTCTTCCAAAGAACTGTTGAGGATGATTTCCAGTTTATGGGTTGGCATAAATCCTTATATTCCGCCATGAAGCAAGCCACCCAACTCTATTATGATAATCCAAAACTATGTTTAGCCAATATTAGAGAAGCGAATATGAAATTATACAATATCAACCAAGATATAGCAGAACCCCCCTCTCCCTGGAGAGGGGCTTCTTTTTTTCTAAGAGGGAACAGGTTCCCTCTTCAACGCCTTCCTTTTTAACTTTATAATTTTAAATTGTTTGGTCCAGATTGCATCGGGATGGAGCTTGGAGTTTATTAAGTGCTGAAACTTGGGGCTTGTGATTGTTTTATCTGGAGGAGAGCCCTTGCAGCGCCAGCCTGACCTTCTCCTCGAGGCTCAAATCTGCAGCCTGCGAGATGCCGCTAAGGGCCTGCGTGGCTTCCCTTATCGAATAGCCCAGCCCCGTTAAAGCCGCCACGGCATCGCTGTCGCCCTGCGAGATATCAGGCAGGATCTCACCTTCCCAACCCTTCTCCAATTTGCCCTTGAGATCGATAATAATGCGGGCGGCAGTCTTCTTGCCGATACCCGGTACCTGGCTGAGCAGGTCGGCATTGCCGCTGACGATGGCCGATATGATCTGCTCCGCACTGAGAGTGGTCAGGAGCGCAAGGGCCACTTTTGGCCCAATGCCGCTGACCGTTATTAGCTGTTCGAAGAGGGCCAGTTCCTGCTGAGAAGAAAATCCGTAAAGGGAGATATTATCCTCCCGTACATATAGATGCGTATGCAGGAAAACCTCAGTGCCGGGATGCCCGAGTTTGGCCAGGGTAGAGCCGGGCACATTGAGGGCGAAGCTGACCAGGCCGGACTTCACAATAACAGAGTTGGTCCCTTTGCTGATCAATTTACCTTCAACGGCTGCGATCATTTCTTTCAATATCCCCTGTTTAAAATCCGGTTGAGGTGCTGCTGGTTGAGGTGACAAATGGCCACCGCCAGCGCATCGGCTGCATCGCTGGCTTCCGGCAGATCGGTGACGCCCAACTGCAATTTGACCATCTGCCTTACCTGATCTTTACCGCTCCTGCCGTAATTAGTGACCAGTTGCTTAACCTGTGTGGGCATATAACGTGAGACTGGTAACCCTGCCTGAGCAGCCGCCAGGATGGCGACAGCCTGGGCCCTTCCTATGGCAAGGGCAGAACGGGCATTGCCGGCTACAAAGGGCTCTTCGACTGCAACTTCAAGCGGCTCGTATTCTTCGATTATTCTGACCAACTCCCTGTGGAGAGAGCGGAGCCTCTGCTCTACGGGCATCTTCTGCGGTACCGAGATAACACCGCATCCCAGCATAATTATTGAATTACTGCCCGTTTCTTCGACGATCCCATAGCCCATGTTCAGGGTGCCGGGGTCTATACCTAACACACGCACCATATCAATCCGTAACTATCTGGGCGGCTTGCAGACCGCACTACCTGTCCAATAGCCTGGTCGATCACAACAACGGCGGCATTGGTCACATTCCAGGAAAGGATAGCTGATCCCTCAGGCCTCCGCCTTCAGCTTTTCGATCAGGGCATCGCTGTATTCCAGATTGGAAAATACACGCTGGACATCATCCAGTTCCTCCAGCCTTTCCAGCAATTTGACGGTCTGAAGCGCCTCTTTCTCCTGCAGGGATACAGTATTTTGGGGGATCATAGTGACTTCGGCCGAGATGGGCTTTCTGCGTTTCTCAACGGCCAGCTTAACATTCTCAAACTCTTTAGGCTCCGTGTAAATTTCCAGCAGTCCCTTCTCTTCTTTTACATCGGAGGCCCCGGCATCGATGGCATAGAGTGCCAATTCATCCGGATCAATGCCGGTTGTGTCAACCGTTATCACGCCTTTATTTTCAAACATCCATGCCACGCTGCCGTTTTCTCCCAGGCTGCCGTTGTTTTTTATAAAAGTGCTGCGTATCTCGGCAACAGTACGATTGCGATTGTCGGTCATCGCTTCCAGCATGACGGCCACGCCTGACGGTCCGTATCCTTCCATCACCATCTCCGTAAACGTTGTGCCCTCAGCCGCTCCACTGCCCTTCTTGATCGCATTCTCAATATTGTCTTTGGGCATGTTGCTGTCACGGGCTTTCTGTACCGCCAGGCGGAGGCGGAAATTGCCTTCGGGGCTGGGGCCGCCCTGCCGGGTAGCGATAATAATTTCACGCGTGAGTTTGGTGAACATGGCCCCGCGGCGGGAATCCGCTACGCCCTTTTGTCTTTTAATAGTTGCCCACTTAGAATGTCCGGACATGGTATCCCCTCACCAAAAATATTTTAATTCCGCGTACTAAGAATAAAACATTAATGAAACATTATGCAACAACTATAAAAAATTTCCCCCGGCCGAAACGATTTTGATGCTATAATGGGACATCGTAAAAAGCTAATAATGACACTCTATATTATCGAATTCTTCACACAACTAGTATCGACCCTGGGTTACCCAGGTATCTTTATCACCATGACCCTGGAATCCATGCTTTTTCCCATCCCAAGCGAGGCCGTTATGCCATTCGCCGGGTTCCTGGCCTATGAAGGCAAGATGGAAATCTGGATTGCCGTGCTGGTCAGCAGCCTGGCTAACCTGACCGGCTCACTTATAGCTTACGCCATTGGCCGCTACCTCGGCAGGGGGTTCATTCAAAGGTACGGGAAATACATATTACTGAACCTGCATCACCTTGAACTAACCGAGCAGTGGTTTCAAAAATATGGCAGCGTTTCCGTGCTGTTTTCCAGGATGCTGCCGGTCGTCAGGTCGGTAATTGCCCTGCCGGCCGGAATCGGAAAAATGAATATCTGGCATTTCTGCATATTTACGTTCATAGGGTCCATACCCTGGAACCTGGGCCTTGTCTATGCAGGCTATGTTCTCAAAGAGAATTGGAGCATGCTGGAGTCATATACCGTTTATATAGATATCATTGCTGTAACTGCCATAATCGCTGTTCTGATTTACCTGGGCACCAGAATAGCAGCGGGCGCTAAACAGCGGTGACCACAAGATAAAAGCTTGAAAAGTAGTTTAGCCAGGCTTAGAAAGATCGTCGACAGCTATATGCAGCGTGTGCCCATGGTGCATGAGCATTGTGATCGCTGCCTGGCCGGAGCCAGATGGCACAGCAATGCCCTGCTTATGGTAATAGACGCCGCCTTCGATTCCATAGGCCTGAACTACTTTCAATCCGTGGTCCCCAAGGTGGAGCTTTTCAGACAAAGGTACGTTGAGACCGGTAAAATCCGAACCATGGAAGACCTGGTCAGCGCCGATGTTTCAGGGTTGCAAAAGATATGGAAGAACACCCGCTCCTGGAAAGTGGCCAGGGAAATTGCTTACTATCTGGCTTCGCTGAAGAGTAAATACGGTCTTGACGACAGGTCTGCTCTCATACGCTGGGCCCAAAAAGCGCCTCTGACCGGATGGGAGAAAGACCCGGTGGGCAGCATCAGCGGCGTGGGCATTAATACCTATCAGTATTTGAGAATGATGGGAGGCGTAGATACCGTGATGCCGGACAAGATCGTAAAAAGAGTTATCTTCGAGATTTTGCATGAAGCAGGGATAAAGTTGCCGGAAAGCGACATTGAATTCGTTCAGTTAGTGGAAAGCCTCGCTCCGGCGACCGGGTACAGGGCGATCGAGCTGTGCTGGATGACCTGGCTTGTGCAGTCCGAGGCAGGGCTAAGCCGGACTGAAAAATATGCAGCACTTTTACCCAAAATATAAATTACCGGGAGATAGGAATTTGATCACAGCTACCAAACGAAGAGCAGAACATTCCGAGAGAAAAGTCCTTGAATGCACCTGATGCCCAGATAAGATTTGCAGCATAAAACAAAGGGGCACATTTTATGTGCCCCTTTGTTTTATAACCCTTTGATTAGTTTGACTAGTTATAGCTACTTATCAAATGGCAAAGTGAGTAGCTTCAGAAGCAACCACGATCCACACAATCAGGATGGCTATGAGGAAGGCCCCTGCATACACATGGCCGGTCTTGCGGAAGAAATAGGTATATACCAGGGCCGCAATGGTCATGATAGGCAGGAATTGGAAAGCTATAATGCCAAACAGGATGTCACCAGCATTGATAATAGAAAGTGTGCCTCCGGCTATCAGCGGGATATACTGGTACAGTATCACTCCCACGAATCCGAGCACCAGCAGGGCAATATTGATCCAGGTCTCTCCGCAAAGGCCAAAGGCCTGACCGTTTTTCCTGAAGGGTCGCAGCTCTCCCTGCAGGACCGTAGCCAGTACCAGGAAGAATACGATGAACGGGATGAGATAGCAGAGGAACATCCGGAACTGGAGCAGCGACATAGGTTTGACGGCGAAGACCCAGATGCGGTAATCAACGTTGAACAGCAGTCCGGACAATACCAGCGTCAGGTAAGCGACAAAGGCCACCGCGACTGCCAACAGCAGGGCTTTACCGATCTTGCCCCATTCCAGCTTGGTACCCCAGGCAAGTCCATAGTTCCCCGCATTGGCCTTACGGTTAAATATAAAATGCCAGAGTACAAACAATACTATAGAGATGGCTGCATTCATCAAAACCCAGACCATAATCTGGTCAGTGATTATCTGCGGAAAGATTGCACTGGTAAAATTTAATTTAAGACCAAAGTCTGTAAATGGGAAATATGTAATAGCCGGAATAGCTACCAGAAGGATGGCCCCGATCCACCAGCCGATGCCCTTGACTGTCTTGGGTTCCGGCGTCGCTTCAGCTATTCCTTTGAAGAATTTAGTCTGTAATAGCAGGCTGCCAACCGGGAAGAGCAATAAAATCATCCCGATGAGGGCTATCAAATTGCCGATCTCTTTCCAGTACCACACCTGGTCGGATGGCGGCAGGCCGTTGCCTCCCTTCAGTGTTTGCTCGAACCAGTAAATCGCATCTCCAATGGCCGCAGTGGAAAAATGGTCGCCGGGATGTGTATTTTGAGGCATAAAGAGCTCACGGGCGGTGCCTTGCTCGATAGAACCGTAGAGCTGGCCCACCACTACATCCTTGTCCGTACCAAATTGCTCTTTCAGCTGATCAGTGCTGACAATGGTTCTGGGAATATCCGCCCCCCACATGCTACCGGAGAACTCCTCCCACAGTCCAAAAACCACCCCCAGATTTTTCGGGAAAGTGGCATCACCCGGGGGGGCCGGGGCGGTAGAAGACCCTTCCAGTACCATTGCCTTGTACAGATCCGGATGGGCGTCGGCAGCAGTAGCAACGGCCGAACCACCCATTGAATGGCCTTCAAGGCCAATATTATTTTTGTCGACAATATCGAGACTGGCCAGGTACGTAAGGCCGTCCGGGCCGCCAAAACCATTGGCGAAGGCGGGCGGGCTGGAATATCCATGACCCGTCTGATCCATGGCAAGTACAACATAACCGCGCCTTGCAAATTCGATAGCAAAGCCATCCTGAGTTTCGCGGGAATTAATATAACCGTGTATAGCCAGGATGCCAGGAGCCGGGGTGGCGGCTGTGGCGGTCTTGGGCACATACA
>JBEKVW010000098.1:0-7078 GCA_049513695.1 Dehalococcoidia bacterium
CCAATAGGCTCCATATAAAGCCACCGTCCCATATCTTGGCTATAAAGTAGCGCGGAATCCAGAAAATCAGGAACATTGCGAAGAGGATTAAGCCCATTGTCAGCAGGAAGGCCAGGAAGTTGCGCCAGGTAACGATGCCGATAAAAGACAGCCATCCCGTGACGTAGCCGATAAACAGTCCCGTCAGCAGCAGGGCTATTACAAATGCCGCCAGGCCGAAAATTTCCTTTACCGCCCCCTGCCGCAAGCCCCCGATAAGGCTGAAGATCAATATGAGAGCCACTATTATATCTGCGACGACGCCGAAAGCCGATGGTATATCCATATCTAACACATCCAGGCCGAGGTTTCCCGCTATTCTATCTAATTAGCCGGATGTTAACAATCCGGGCAGTCGGGCTTTACCTGTAACGGTCCTGCCAGTGGCAAAATATACGCTTTGCAGATAAAATTAATACCCACAAAGCAATAAAATAGAAACGGAGTCGAAATGGAAAGAACTCTTATACTGGTAAAACCTGACGGCGTGCAGCGTTGCTTATCCGGCGAGATCATAGCGCGCCTGGAGCGGCGCGGGCTGAAAATCGTGGCCTTGAAGATGCTCCGGATGGACAGGGCACTGGCCGAAAAGCACTACGCCGTGCATAAGGAAAAACCGTTTTTCAACGACCTGGTCAAGTTCATCACGTCCGGGCCTATCATCGCTGCAGTACTTGAAGGGGAGAAGGCCGTAGAGGCCACCCGGCAGACAATGGGCGCCACCGACCCCAAGAAGGCAGCCCCGGGAACGATCCGGGCCGACCTGGGCATCGATATGGAGCACAATATGGTCCACGGGTCCGACTCTCCAGAGAATGCAGAAAAGGAGATAAGTATCTTCTTCAAACCGGAGGAGATTCTCAAATACAGCCGGGATGTCGATAGGTGGCTTACTGGATCCTGAGCAGTCTGGGGGCTTTTTCGTAGACGCTTTCCAGACAGTAGAAATCGCGCACTTCTTTAGAAAAGATGTGGACTACCACTCCGAGATAATCCAGCAAGATCCAGCCTGAATCCGAGTTGCCTTCACTGTGGTAGGGGATTACCGAGGCTTTCTTAAGGGTATCCAGGATTTCCTGATGAATGGCATCCACCTGGCGATCTGTTTCGCCACTGCAAATTACAATGTAGTCAGTATAGGAACAGGTTTGCCGGGTATCGAGTAACGCTATATCTTCGGCCTGCTTGTCGGAGGCCAGTTCAACTGCCCGGCGGGCGATTTCTATCGGCTCCAGGTCTATCTCCTTTGCTGCATATCCCCCATGCGTACTTACGAAATTATTATAGCATAATAATTGCAACGCAAATATGATTGGTCGAACAGCAGTGCGGGGACCTTTATTTTCAGGCCCTCTTCGCCTCCGGCAACTGATAACCACATGCGCATGGGTTTTAGGGATTGTCATTTTGACATTCTCATTTTTTATGTCATAATTTAGTTAGTTGCACATAAAAGACCAACAAGATTCGACGCCGGTAGTTTGACGAAGTATCGGCTGTGTATACTGGCAATTTAACAGAATAAAAATTAGCCCTGGAGGATAGAAATGGCACAGCAAATTAGGGCCGACAAAGATTATACTCTTATAACATCACTGCTTCAGGTGGCGGATATTTTCGTCAAAATCAGGGAAAGGGAATTGCTGCCCCAGAACCTTTCAGCTACATCTGCAGCAATATTATTCCTGGTCGATGCCATGGGCAAAGACGTTACACCGGCCAAGATTTCAAGAATGCTTCTTAGAGAACCGCACTCCATATCGGGCATACTTATGAGGATGGAAAAACAGGGCCTTTTAAAGAGGGCCAAGAATATGGAAAGGAAGAACCTCATCAGGGTAACTCTTACTTCCAAGGGGGAAAACGCACTCAAACAGGCCATGAAGAAGGAGGGAGTCAAGCATGTCCTTTCCAAGCTGACAGAGGAGCAGCGCAGGCAGCTCAAGCAGTCTCTTGCCGCTCTTAAAGATGCAGGAATGAAGGAATTAAACCTGAGCCCCAAGGCACTCCCCTGGCCGTGATCGCAATTTGACGTTGATGTGCATCCCGCACCGCGGTGCGGGATGCCTTTCCATTGAACCTCCGCGTCCCGCAAAAAGCCTTTACCTATACGACTACTCCTTTATCATCTCGCCTGTATTTGTTATAATTATCAGGCGATTTAATCGAGAATAAATTATGAAAGCACGATGGTGGCAAGGTAGCCTTCTCTACCTATTGATCCTGGTTGTGCTACTGGCCCTGGCCTTCAGCTTCTTCCCCGTTAACAAAGGCCCTAAAGAAGTCGACTACTATACGTTTGTTGACAACGCCAAGACCAAGCAGATAGACGCTATTCAGCAGGACGGCACGACGATCATCGGCCTGAAGGACGACAAGCCTGTCGTCAAGGCCTCTTTTGTCGGCAGCACCAAGGAACTACTGGATAGTTTTAAGGATGCAGGTGTCCAGTTGGGAGATGAAGGCATCAAATTCGAGGTTAAAACCGGAGGCGTCGACTGGGGCAGCATCATGCTTACCTTTCTGCCTCTGCTTCTATTTGCCGCCTTCATATTCTTTGTATTCCGTTCGGCACGAGGGGCCAATACACAGGCCTTTAATTTCGGCAAAAGCCGCGCACGGCTTGCCTCGGGAGACAAGCCGACAGTGACCTTTGCAGATGTAGCAGGCATTGATGAATCCAAAGGTGAACTGCAGGAGGTCGTCGAATTTCTCAAGTCCCCTCAAAAATTCCTGGTTCTGGGGGCACGTATACCGCGCGGTCTGCTGCTGGTCGGCCCCCCGGGCTGCGGCAAAACCCTCATAGCCAAGGCCACTGCAGGGGAAGCGGGTGTTCCATTCTTTTCCATCAGTGGCAGCGAGTTCGTCGAAATGTTTGTCGGCGTTGGCGCCTCACGTGTGCGCGACCTTTTCGACCAGGCTAAACGCAGCACTCCCTGCATCGTTTTCGTCGATGAAATCGATGCCGTAGGCCGCCATCGCGGCGCAGGGCTGGGAGGGGGACATGATGAACGTGAGCAAACCCTCAACCAAATCCTGGTTGAAATGGACGGCTTCGACAGCAATACCAACGTGATTGTTCTGGCCGCCACTAACAGGCCTGACATACTGGACCCCGCGCTGCTCAGGCCGGGCAGGTTCGATCGCCATATCGTTATAGACCAACCGGACATAAATGGCCGCAAGGCTATCCTGGCCGTGCATGCCAAGGGCAAGCCACTGGCCAAGGACAGCGACCTGGAGGTCATCGCGCGCCAGACACCGGGCTTCAGCGGCGCCGACCTTGCAAATTTGATAAATGAAGCCGCCATACTGGCCGCCCGGCGCAACCGCAAAGACGTCAGCCAGAAAGAGCTCGAAGATTCCATAGACCGGGTAATTGCAGGGCCGGAGAAGAAGGGCAGGGTCATCACCAAGAACGAGAAGGAATTAATCGCCTACCATGAAACAGGGCACGCTCTAGCCGCCAAAATGCTACCTAATGCCGACCCGGTCCACAAGATTTCAATCGTGGCCAGGGGCATGATGGGAGGATGGACACGCCTCCTGCCCACGGAGGAACGCCGTCTGGAGACATTTGAACGCTTTAAGGACCTCATGGTTATATACCTGGCCGGCCGCGCGGCAGAGCAGGTTGTTTTCAACGAACTCACCACGGGCGCTCAAGACGATCTCGAAAAAGTCACCCAGATCGCCCGCCGTATGATTACCGAGTTCGGCATGAGCCCAAAACTAGGACCCCGTACCTTCGGCAAGAGGGAAGAGCTGGTTTTCCTGGGAAAAGAAATCCATGAACAGCGTAATTATAGCGATAAGATTGCCGAGGAGATCGACGCCGAGGTGGAGCAACTGGTCAAAGACGCCTACGCCAGGGCCGTAGAAATCATGATGCAGAACAAAGACCGTCTTAAGTTTATCGCCGACTACCTGATCGAGAAAGAAACTATCGATGGTAGCACCTTCGAGGATCTTTTAAATAAGCCTATTCCAGCCCCCGATTTGGAGACCGCCCCCACCTCCTGACAACCGCCTATTTATTCCTTTCGATAACATAGGCCACCAGCGCTTTAAGCGATTTCCTGGCGTCACAGTCGGGCAGTTTATCCAGAGACCCGCTGGCCTTCCCGTAAAATTCACGGGCAGTTTTTTTACATTCGTCGATAGCGCCGGAGGCCCGGATTTTTGCGACAGCTTCAGGTATCAGGCTTTTATCCTTTTCAACGATAACCCTGTAAATCACGCGATCGTCAGGATTGTGCTGTAGATATATAACGGTTGGCAGGGTCATGGCGCCTTCGTTGAGGTCCGACCCGACCGGTTTGCCCAGCGCCGACTGGTCCCCCACAAAATCCAGTATGTCATCGATAATCTGGAAGGCCAGCCCGAAATTCTGCGCGTAGTCTTTCAACGCCAGCACCTGGTCCTCAGGGCACCCGCTTAATACCGAGCCGCACTCAGCGGCCATGACGAAAAGACAGGCCGTCTTATCGCTGATCCATTTGTAGTAATTGTCCCTGGCTCCTCCCGGTTCAAAGTGCGTGCTGGCCTCGCGCAACTCCCCTCCTGATATGATCATGATGGTCTCGGTGAAACGCCTGATAACGCGGATATTTTCGGTGGTTGTGGCAAGGGTGCCCGCCCTGGAAAATAGGTAATCCCCCAGCAGCAGGGCGCTGTTCGATCCCCACGTGCGGTAAACCGCCGGCTTGCCATGTCTTATGGCCGAATTATCGATAATATCGTCGTGGACAAGCGTTCCTATATGCAGCATCTCCACGGCAGAGGCCATGGTAACCAGCAATTCCAGGTCATAGTTATAGAATTTACCGCTGAGCAGTGTGATGGCAGGCCTGATCCGTTTGCCGACGTTCAGCAGTGCATACTCCAGCATTTGCGAGAGCAGAGGGATATCGTTGCGGGCTATGTCGCCAAGCTTGGCTTCCACCAGCTTCAGGTCTTCTTTTATCGGAGCGTAGATCTCATCCAGGTTCATGCATGGCCCCCGCTGCCCAGGCGCGCCATCTCCTCCTCGACAATTTTATCCTCCAGCTTGACGAAAAGCGCCTGGGGTTGAGGCAATTTCTGGCCTGCAACCGGCAATTGCACACGCCATCCGGCATCACGTATATCGCCTTCAAAGCCGAGGTAGTTGTGCAACTTTTGCGATGTGAAGGGCAGGAATGGATAAAGCATGGTCTTTAAGGCTGATATGGCCCCGATAGCAGTGTAAACCGACCTGGCGGCAACAAGCCTGTCCTGCTTGAGCATTTTCCAGGGAGCTGTATCGTCCAGGTAGCGGTTAACGTCCTGAGCCAGGGCCATGGCCGCCTTGAGGGCTTCCTTAAAATGGCAGTTGTATAGCTGTTTATCCACCTCTTTGAGGGTGCCTTCTGCCTTCTCGAGCAGCCCCCTGCTTACTTCATCCAGCTCTCCCGGTTCAGGGACTGCAGCCTCGAAGTTGCGGTTAGTAAAGGTCAACACGCGATTGACCAGATTGCCGTAGGTGGCCACCAGCTCTTCATTGTTCTTCCTCAAGAACTCGTGCCAGGAAAAATTAGCGTCGCCGGTCTCGGGCATATTGATCGAGAGATAGTAGCGGAGTGGATCGGGGTCATAGCGCTGCAGGTAATCGGGCAGCCACACCGCCCAGTTCCTGCTGGTGGAAAGCTTCTTACCCTCTATGGTGAGGAACTCATTGGCTGGTACATCATAAGGTAGATTCAGGCCCCCATAGCCCATCAACATAGCAGGCCAGATGATGGTGTGAAAGGGGATGTTGTCCTTGCCGATAAAATAATAGGACTTGCTCTCCCCTGTCCAGAAAGGTTTCCAGCCCTCGGCATCACCGTGCGATTTGGCCCATTCCTTGGAGGCCGAGAGGTAGCCGATAACCGCTTCAAACCATACATAAATGCGCTTTTTCTCGAACCCCGGTTGAGGGACGGTCACGCCCCATTCGATATCACGCGTGATGGCCCTGTCCTTCAGGCCGCCTTCCAGGAAACCCAAGGTGAAATTCTGGACGTTTTGCCTCCAGAAAGTCTTGTCTCCCACCCATTTCTGCAGCTTCTCCTCGAAGGCGCTCAGCTTCAAAAAGAAATGTTCTGACGTTTTAAACACAGGCGGTGTAGCGCAGATCCGGCAGCGCGGATTTTTAAGGTCGCTGGGATTCAGAGTCCGCCCGCACTGGTCGCACTGGTCACCCCGCGCACCGTTGAAATCGCAGTAGGGGCAGTTGCCTTCAACATAGCGGTCGGGCAGGAAGCGCTTGTCTGTTGGGCAATATGGTTGGAGCATGGAGCCTTTATAGATGTACCCCTTTTCCAGCAGGCGCAGGAATATATCATGTGTAACTGCGGCATGATTTTCCGTGTCGGTATGCGTGAAAAGATCGAAGGTGATGCCCAGCTTGTCCCAGCATCCCAGGAATTCTTTGTGGTACTTCTGGGCGACTTCGGCGGGGCTGATGCCTTCCTGCTCCGCCCGCAGGGTGATGGGCGTGCCGTGCTCATCACTGCCGGATACCATCAGCACATTGTTGCCTTTCAAGCGGTGATAGCGCGCAAAAATATCCGACGGCAGATAGCAGCCTGCTATATGGCCCAGGTGTAAAGACCCATTGGCATAAGGCCAGGCGACTGATACCAGAATATTCTCAGGCAATTGGAACACCCCCGAAACCAATAGAGACTATTTGCCGGTTTTGGAAGGGAAAAACGTAAATATTTTCTCGCCCTTTTCCTTTCTTTCGGTTCCCGCTTTGCGTTTATCGCAGCACTCGTTGCAGAACCGCAGGTTTTCGCTGCGTTCCCTGGATTTGTCGAAGCGTATGACGGCGCCGGAGTTCTTCTTCCTGAAAGACTCGCTGCCCTTCTTTTTAAAACATGCCGGGCAGTAGCACTTCTCGCTGTCGCCGTCCAGCACAAGCAAATATTCTTCGCCGTTTTCCAGCTTGTTGCCACACTCCGAACAGTCGATGTCATCGATGAAGATTGTCTCTTCTTTGAATTTGTCCGACGGTTTTTCGTCTATCGACAGA
>JBEKVW010000099.1:0-5000 GCA_049513695.1 Dehalococcoidia bacterium
GACTGATTCCTGGCCCTTGCCCTTGGGCATCGATACCTGTCCGATCCTCTCGATTGCGCCCTTATTTACGTTCCATACCTGTGAGTTGCTGGATAGGACGCCCGAATAGACGCGGAAGAAGCTTATTTTGCCCACATGGGGGTCAGTGGTCGTCTTGAATACCAGGGCCGTCAACGGTGAATCCGCTGCAGGTTTTACCGGCTCCGCGGCGCCCGAGGCATTGGCCGCTTTGACTGGGCCGGCCGCAACCGGTGAAGGAAGGTAATCTACGATGGCATCCAAGAGTCCCACCGCACCATTGTTGGTGAGGCCGGAGCCGGCCAGCACGGGGATGACCTTGCCCTGCCGGGTGGATTCCGCCAGGCATTTATAGATCTCTTCGGTGGTGGTTTCGCCGCCGTCTAGGTATCTGGTCATAATTTCATCATCTATCTCCACCACCGCTTCGATGAGCTTCTCCCTGGCGCCGTCAATATCCGCTGCCATGTCCGCCGGTACCTCGATCTCTTTGACCGGTGAGCCTGCAAAAGCTTTTTTAGTGATAATGTCGATTACGCCTTTAAAGCTCTTTTGAGAGCCGATGGGTATCTGGATGGGGAGGCACCTGGCGCTCAACTTGCTTTGAATCTGGTCGAGCGTGGAAGCGAAGTTGGCATTTTCACGGTCCATCTTGTCCATAAAAATGAGACGAGGAGTATTGTTTTGGGAAGTGTAATTCCAGACCTGTTCCGTGCCGACTTCCACTCCCGAGGCGGCGCAGACCAGGATAACGGCGCCTTCGCACACCCTCAAAGCCGACCTTACTTCACCCACGAAATCCGGGTAGCCCGGGGTGTCGATAATATTTATCTTGTTATTCTTCCAGGATACCGGCAGTATGGCCAGGTTGATGCTGATCTGGTGTTTGATCTCATCGGGATCGGAGTCGGAGGTGGTGGTCCCATCGGCGACATTCCCCATGCGGGTGACAGCGCCGGCATCGAAGAGCATGGCTTCAGCCAGGGAGGTTTTGCCGGAACCGGAATGCGACAGGAGGGCTACATTGCGGATTTTATCAGGACTAGATTGCTGCATGTAATTACCTCTATATTAAATCGGTCGGCAGGAAATACAATAGGGCATTGTAGCAGTGTATGAGTGTAAACGTCAAGGTTTTTAGACTGTTAAGGATATGCGAAAGTCACTGAATAATGAGAAAGGTGACAACGCCCATCGTCTGCAAAATGATCGACCTGGTTAACGGGGATTCAGAGCCGGTCGATAACTGGCATTACCTGGCCGATATCTTCGGCCCGAAGGTGCCGGCAAAGGTTGGCGCCCTGCTCGCTGATGTCGTCAAGAAGATGA
Source organism: Dehalococcoidia bacterium (assembly GCA_049513695.1). Classification (GTDB taxonomy): domain Bacteria; phylum Chloroflexota; class Dehalococcoidia; order GIF9; family UBA5629; genus UBA1162. Next base: position 1,348 of record JBEKVW010000099.1, read on the forward strand.
AAGACCGCAAGGATATTACGGATAAGAACCGCTGGCAGGTGCTCGAGTACCTCGCTGCCGACTGGCTGGCTAAATAGTAAGACCTGCAATCAGTTAATTACATAACAGATTATCGGATATAGTTTCTCAAAAATAGAACACGCTTTGTCTACCAATAACTCTTTATCTTTAACGGCCGGATCATTGCGCACAATTTCCTTTCCTATATGTAAACCTGGCAAGTGAATATCTTTCAACAATTGTATTATATATTTGATCATAGCATCGTTCACAAAATCCAAATGTAGTTTAGCTTTAGATTCCCATTTATTTATACCTAGGCCTGCGTTCCCACCATAAAGTGGAACTATACTGAAAATTTCGATATAGAATCCGTTGCCTAGGTTGGTCAATTGTGACTTTAATTCGTTAGGCTCATTAGATATTTTGGAGTAAAATCTACCAATCGCCTTATTCTTATCTCTATATCTTCCCCCTTGAATCACGCCTACGCACCCAAGCTTTTCGCTATTCAAAGTTATGCAGGGATTGCAATTGTTAAATGGGTCACTATCGTCTTCTTGCTTTCGCAAATCCACAGACGCTATTTCTCTCTTCCTATATATGCGAGGTACTTTAAGATCAGGATATGCAGTCCGCATTTCCTTCGGTATATTTTGCATCACCAACTGCCCGAATTGTTGTAATTTGCTTCTGATTAGACGCTTATAATCATTATCAAAAGATAGAAAGAAGTTGAAATCGTCTTCCACAAATCCCTTGAACGGAGTCATTCCTATCACCTCCAGATATTGCTTGAACTGACGTATTAGAAAGTCATTATCTTCGCTTAGAGACTCGTAGATTTCGCTCCATGAAAGATTACAGCGGTTAGTAGATATTCTATTCCAAGTTGCTTCCTTCAAGTGCCCTTCAATTTGAGCTTCACTCGGTAGACCACCTAATTTGGTTTCTATCATGATAGCCATTGAATCAGGGATGTAAATCCAAGCATCTGGTTTTCCACCCTTGCCTTCACCAGAATCACTGGAAGGGTCTCCACAAATTGTTATTAGGACCTTATTACTGGCAGTCTTACATAACTCTGGCATTCTCTGAAGTGAGAATCTGTAAGCGGATCCTTGCTTTATTGGAAGCGTATAATTACTTAACTTCGAATTAATTAGTTGCACGAATTGCGGCAGAGCTTTTTCAGAACTGTAATATAATAGATTAATCAACGCCTTGGTTGTGTTGTTTTCCAATTGTCTGTCGAATTGCTTTTCGCTCTCGTTGACCCTGGTAGGTCCTCGGTAATAATAAAATATGTTTTCATGAGGATCCATCGTAAATTCCTCTGAATAAGAGCTATGTCAGGAACCATTATACGCCCGCGTACCTACGAAAGGAATATCGGTATTTTCGCTTACAAACCTGCAAATTCTGTCAGACTGGCCTAACCCCCGAAAATAAGCCCAATTGATATCAAATAAACTACGGAATTTACTCCAGTCCCAACTCCAGAGCATTGCTGAAATCCGACTCGGCTTTTTTATGTTCACCTTTCTCATCATAGATAACCCCACGGTTGTAGTAAGCCTTGGCATACTTCGGCCGTAGCTTTATTGCCATAGTGAAATCAGACACGGCTTCTTCTTGTTCACCTGTTCTCCCATAGGAAACCCCACGGTTGTAGTACGCCGTGGCATCCTTTGGATTAAGCATTATAGCCCTGATATAGTCAGTTACGGCTTTTTCGTGTTCACCTTTCATCCCATAGGCAAACCCACGGTTGCAGTAAGCGTCGGAATCCTTCGGATTAAGCATTATAGCCTTGGTATAGTCAGTTATGGCTTTGTCGTAGTCACCTTGCTCCCCATAGGAAACCCCACGGTTGTAGTAAGCCTTGGTATACTTCGGGCGTAGCTTTATTGCCATGGTGAAATCAGGCACGGCTTTTTTATGTTCACCTTTGTCACCGTAGATAACGCCACGGTTGCAGTAAGCGTCGGAATCCTTCGGATTTAGCTTTATGGCTCTGGTGTAATCAGATATGGCCTTGTCGTTTTCACATGGCATAATAAGGGCCTCCTCTCAAGTGATCTCACAAACTCTGGTACTACTGTGAAAAATGTTTCAAGATACCGGATAAACTCTCAGTGTTGTCCGTTTTGAATGTCACTTTGCGGGTCCGATGCGGATCAACGCGTCCTTTTGGGAAATATACCCATCGTACTTTGGAGTACATATTCGCACCACTATTACAATGGTATTTGGCATATGCCCATGGATTTTCCTCCCGTTTCTCTACCAGGAAATAGTCAAGCTCCTTGCGCACTTCCTCTATTATCTTACAAGTTTGGATATCTTCTGGATTATCTGCCAGTAAGAACTGCACCACGAAACTTCTATCTTGCCCCGGAGCTACGAGGGCAACTGCATTTTCGTTCTCAGCATGCCATATTTTTATATGATCGTCTTTGTCATTAACAATCCCTGTTATCCATTGCCATTTTTCCTTCTGCTGTTTTTCTTCCAATTTGTTCTCCTTCAAATCTACTTATCCATTATTCGGGCGCTTTTTGCGTTGTATATCTTCCAGCACGTCGTCAAAGTATGAGCTTCTTTCGCTACAAATTGTCACGCGAATTGAATCATTTCGTTGATCCTGATACCTATGGGCAATCCGTTTATCGATTTCACGACCAATTGCTTTGCCAATTGTGCCACCTAACCACGCCCAGAACTTTATATAGCAGTATATGAGAAACATAATAAATGCCAGTGCCAAAATAGCTCCCACCAGGATTCACCTCTTACATCCTCTTGCTTGTCGCAAGCATAGTTTGGCTTCATGTGCCTTGCCCAGTCTCTTATATACATCCGCCTTTGCCATCCAAACTTCACTCAATTCTTCACTCAATTGTGGCAGGTACTTAATTAATTCATCCCAGCACTCTATAGCTTCTTCGTACCTGCCGAGAGCGACCAGCGCATGCCCTTTACTTTTTAGCCCTTCATGGTACCACCCATTTTCCTGAGCTTCCTGAAAGCTTTGTAGCGCATCTTCATATTTGCCAAGCTTCATAAGCGATTCACCTTTTGCGTGCCAGGTCTCTCCGAGACGATCCCAATTATTGTTGGGGTTGCGAAGCGAGTGATCATACAGGCTTATTGCTTCATCGTGCCTGCCTATTTTTGCCAGTGCCGTGCCTTTGTTAGTTAAAGCAAGCCAGTATTCTTCATCTTCAGGCCCTATTTCCATTGTTTTGTCGAAATATGGCAGAGATTCTTCAACTTTGCCCATATCGCGTAGTACGCATGCCTTTTCATGCAGGGCGCAGTAATCTTGCGGATTTATTTTGAATAAGGCATCATAGCAGAAGATTTCTCGGTTTAATTGTCCTAGCTTGCCATATTGATGAGCCAGTTCCAACCAATACACCGAAACATTACCACCTTCAAGATGAGCCTGTTCCCGCCACCAGTCCAAAAGGTTACCATAGTCCGCAAACCCATTCACTTTTTTGACGAACTGCCTATAGCTAAGTTTGGCTTTGAGCCATCTGCCCAATTTATCGTAGGCCAGCGATTTAAGATAGTATGGTTCGGGCTCTTCATTGTAAAGGGGCTGACACATTTCAGCATATTTAATACAATTGGCATAGTCTTGT
>JBEKVW010000100.1:0-6943 GCA_049513695.1 Dehalococcoidia bacterium
TTTCATTGGGATATTCACCTAAGAAAATAATAGCAACGTGATACTTGAATAGTCATATAATCGGGTCGGGATATGTTAAATACTTATGACATTTGGCAGTTCTGCTGCGGTCGATGGATGAAATAGACTATTTTATGAATTCAGCGGCTTGCCGCAGAAGGCGCAGAATGTCGCATCTTTGGGCGACTTCTTACCGCAAGCCCGGCAGATAGCCGGCTTTGAAACGCTGTCAGCGATAGAGGCAATTTGCTGGCGGATATCCTGGCTTCTTGCGGCCATGAAAGATATAGCGGAACGAAACCGGCCGGCAGCCTGCTTCTGAGTAAGGGCACCGGCGGCATCACTTTTCTCGATCAGTGCTTTGGCAACCTCGCTTCCCCGCTCAAGGGCTACGGCATAGAGTGCTTTTAGCTCCTCGGGATTTAGCTTCTCACCATTGGCGCACCACTGGTAAATAGCTTCGCCAATCACGTAGGTTCCCGAGTAAGAAATCACTATCTTAGGCACGATGCCGATGACAGGTATCAATCCGGCCAGGTAACGCCCCAGTTGGCGCCAGAGGAAGGCGGAGCCAATCACGGCAGTCATCTTGGGAATTGTATCGCGCCATTCGGCCTGCATGCCCATAGCCAGAGTAATTTCATAGGCCATTAGTGCCTGATTCTTGGTCAATACGATGACATCCGCCACATTCAAGGGCAGGTCTAGAAACGGTATAATCTCCGCCAGGCCGGTCGTCAGGCTGTAGGTGGCATTGATAAGACATGTATCGTCAATTAGCTTTTGGGCGACGGGAGCACGCAGCAGTGGCAGGTAACGGGCCAGTCGCACTTCACGGCCTTTGCAGGCGCGCAGAACCGCCGGCGCCAACTCACGTACCAGGGTATCCCGGTCGCTAGCCGTAATGACAGCAGTCTCTGCGCCAGCCCAGGCTGCCTTGTCCAGCTTCACAATTTGGTCGCCGGTCATGCCCGAGGCGTTATAGCAGACAACCGTCGATACCTTCCTGGCTATGAGGCCATCGAAGAGCACTCGCTCCCCCGGATAGCTGGGCTTCCCGGCTTCCAGCAACAGCAGCACCAGAGCATCATCCGGAATTTGCAGGGTCGGCTCCGGACGATTCATAGAGATTGACTGAAATCCGGGAGGTTCCCCGGCCCTCGGCCCGGAAACCAATTGCGCTATCAAGGCTGTCTTGCCGGCCCCGGCTTCTCCAACGACCATGACATACAGGCGTTTTTCAGCCTGAAGGCGGACCGCATTCAGGTCCACCTCCCTCAGCATCTTGAATCCGTTGACCAGGTCAGGCAGTTTGGGCATAGAGCATCCTCACAGTTATATTGTAAGGCAAAAGGTTAAAGGATACGATAACCGGGGCGCTGGCTACGGGCGGCTGATGACAGTTTATTAACTCTTATGCTAATATAATCGGCAGACCATAAGAAGCAGAGAATGTAAATATAAGGGAGGTGGCTATGAGTATCATATTAATAATTGCGGCTGTTATCTTTGTTTTATGGCTGCTGGGTTTCATTTTTTTCCGCACTCTGGGTTGGTTCATCCATTTAGCGCTTATTATTGCCGTCATTCTCCTAATTTGGTGGCTGCTGACCAGCGTATTTAAGCTTTTTTAATCATTCCAGTTCGTTCCGTTAGTTTTTGCGCTTAAAGCGAAAGCAATAGAGTACACCTGCTGGTAGTCTCCGGTGGCAGAACACCCGAGGGACTACCAATCTACCATCCCTTTATTTCATCAATCTATCCGCTGGGGACGCTGCCGATATCATAACTATTTAACATATCCTGCCCCGATTATATTACTTCTACATGTTCACACTGCTACTATTTATTTACTAATAATTATAGGAGTGTAAACATGGATAACAATATAGTCAAAGGAAAATGGAACCAGGTCAAGGGCAAAGTCACTGAAGAGTCCGGTAAATTAACCGGCAATAAATCACAGGAACTCAAAGGTAAAATTGAGCAGGCAGGCGGAAAAGTACAGGAAGAGTTCGGCAAGGCTGAAAGAAATATCAAAAAAGCCTAGGGACTAGTCAGTTACAATTTACTGTATCGATTGTCTGTTAACAGACAATCGATACAGTAGTGTAAAAGCATCAAGCTTATCTTCGTGAACATGGTAACTACAGGCACTTCAGTAGAATACGTCTTCAGGACTTTAAGGAGGGATCTTATGAGATGGTTTGGCATAGGTTTGGCTTTGGTTGGCGTTGTGGGGGCTCTCGTAGCCTGGTTCGCTTTTAAAAACGTTCCTTTTTTAATCGGTGGTGTTGTTTTTATGATAATAGGTTTAATCGTGTTTATTAACGGTACCCGCACCGAACCTAAATGACCCGCGCCTACTTTTCAAAAAACAGCGTACCTTTGACCGGGTTCCTGCCATTGAAATAAATAGGGATTCCTTCTTCTACCCAGATATTTTTGCCCGTCGCTTGCATGGCGTGCACATGTGTATGCGGCGCATCGGTCATTCCCGAGTTACCTACCTGACCGATAACATCGCCCATCTTTACCGTGTCTCCGGCTTTCACCTTTATACTGCCGCTCTGCATATGGCCCAGCAGTACCTGGTAGCTGCCCTTCAATATGACGACGTGGTTCCCCACATTATAGGGATAGTGGCCGCTGAACGGGGTCTCATTCGGAAGGCCGTCCACGACCTCTACCACAGACCCGTCGCAGGGCGCCAGGATATCCTGGTGGTAAATAACATATTTCTCCAGTTTAGTCGGCAATATGCCCCGGGCCGAACTGCCCAGGATATTCAATTTTTCGATATCCACGGCGTATATCATCGGCCTGTTGACACCGGCCCTGGTGTGCATCGATCCCGTATAGTGGTAGTTCATGAGCCGGCTGGAGGCGCCGTTGCCACCCCAGTTAACCGAGTACACACCGTTACGGAAGGGAAAGGCCAGTTTAATCGGTTTTACGGGGTAAAAATATGCGCCGATTGCGGTGATGATAAGATAAATAAAAGCCAGCGAAAAAGCTATGTCGAAACCGACCCGCACCCACTCTAATGGATTTAGCTGCACGAAAAATGGAAGTTCACGCACGCCCATATAGGAGACAATGCCGGCAACGATGAGAAGAACCACCCATAAATAGCGCAGGTACACGCTGATATAGTGCCAGAACCCGATGAAATAAATCGTTAAAACGAAGGTTGCCATGAATACAGTGGTCACCAGCCATCTGAACTGGCTGGGAGACTGGCCCAGCCAGAACCACAATATCAGCCCCAGCGGTAAAACTAAATGAACTGATATAAGCAGAAACAGGGGAACGGCGCGGTTTTTAAACATCTCAAATCCTCTTCCCGTAACTATAACACAACGTATATATTCTTTGAATAGAAGCGGACTTTCATAAAATGCCGATTCATGGCATTATAATATTCAAGAAAGGAGGTGGATGTATGTCCTGGTTAAACTTCGGGTTACCCTTTGCGGGGCCGACATTAGGCTTCATACTGCTCATCATTGGCGTCCTGATACTGATATTCCCGAGGATCATTAATTACCTGATCGGCATAGCCTTGATCATCAGCGGCATAATGTGGATCATCGGCGGGGTATGGCTGTGGGGGATAATCTCCCTTATTTTCGGCATTGTGGTCATGATTTTCCCCAGGATACTGAATTACCTGGTGGGGATATACCTGATCATAATCGGCATCGGCCAGATCATTTCATCGGGATTTGTGTTGGGAGTGCCTCTTGTCGTCGGCGCCCTCACCCTGATCTTCGGTATTCTTGTGATGGTTAGTCCGGGTATTCTCAACTTCCTGGTCGCAATTATTTTTATAATCCAGGGTCTTCTCATACTTGCGCAGTATTATCACTGGTTTTAACCAAGCATACTAATGCTCTTCAGAAACACAGAGGGGAAACCGTGATCCGGTTTCCCCTCTGATTCACATATTATTGAAGGTGCGTAGTTTCGTAGCGCTAAGAATTATATATTCTTGTCGCGCAGCCATCCGGCGACGTAGTTTGCAACTTCTTCCCAGTTCTTCTGCCCGATAATGAAATGGGTCCGCCCTGCAAATTCCTTGAAGTCGGTAATCGATGCAGGATTCTTATACTTGTTAAAGTTCGTTCTGTTCAAAGAAGCCGGGATAAGGTGATCGTTTGAACCGGCTATAATCAAAAGCGGGGCATGTTGTTTCTTAAAATCAATCCTGGCCAGACCGGTGAGCGAGCCGGCGGGCACCCTTCGGGATTCGGGCACCACATACCTGTCATAGGCTGCCCTCTGTTCCTCTAACGGCAGCGAATTGACGAATGCATATTGAAAACGTTCAAAAGACATTTCTACGGGCTGGCTCTGCGGTACTAACGGGTCAATATGAGGCCAGTTGGACTTGAGAAACTCCCAGCGGGTTGTTAATACTCCCAGCGGAGGCGCCGAGTCGATGGCGACGCCGGCGGCGGCAATGTCCCTCTGAAGTAAAATCTGAACTGCCAGTGCTCCCATGGAATGGCCTATGAGGATGGGTTTTTCACTGAGCGTTTTGACCTTTTCCGCAACGCCATCAACCACGGCTTTTAGCGTTAGATTGCCCAGTTGCGGATCGGGTCTCCGGAGCTCTTCGATGGGCTTATCCCGGCCGGGCCAGGCCGGGGCAATACATGTGTAGCCTTTGGCCTGAAAAAAAGCCGTCCACTGCTCCCAGCACAGGGGCGTCATGTACATCCCGTGTATAAATACGATTGTTTTCGTCATGTCAGCCTCGTACCTCCCATATGCAGAATTGTCGATTCAAAATACCCACCCGTCCTCATCCCGGCAGATTATAGCAAAATAATAGGTTGTGCCAAAGTAATGTTTAAGAGCTGCCGGCCCTGAATATGCAGGCTGAAAGTGAGCCTGATAGTAAACGCAGCAACTAAAATCCGGCTTTTAGCCGGCCATGGCCTCAATATTCTTGCAGCCTGGTTCGCACGATATATGCTGCGCCGAGGATAAGTGCAAGCAGCAGCAACAGCAAGCTGATGTAAAGGATGAGGTCGGGATTGACGAATTCATCAACCGTAAAGCTACCGGCAGAAACACTGCCCACATATACGGTATATCTGCCCGGTTCATCCCGGCTAACGGTGAAAACTACAGATTTGGCGCCTCCGCTTTTGACCGAGACGCCCTGATGCGCTTCTTCCTCTCCGTTGACGTAAAGTTTGATCTGGGTTATGCCGTCGGCGGTGCCCTTATTGGCCACTTCGGCCGTGATGGTAACCATTGCGCCCGCTGCAACTTTGGCAGCGGAGAGCGAGGCGCTCTGTATCACGACATTGGCTATGGGTGCGGGGCCCTGCACCCTGGGAATCTGTGCCGAAGACGACCGATGCCGACTGGTGTCGGCGAAGGCCATTCCGCAGGGGTCGACGATGGTGCCGTTGGCCACTCCATCGGCGTCACCCTGTCCGCCGTCCTTAAGGGTCAGGATGAAGGTATTGGGGTCAGGCTGCTGAGCGAACTGGCTGAAGTCGACCAAATTGCCGTTCTGGCACTTGAAGACCGTGGACCCCATGGGTATTGGGGTGGGGGTGGTGATGGTGACGTAGGCCGTGGCGCTGGGTGCCAGCCCTTCGATATTATAAGAAAACATGCCGTAGGGGAAGATTAGCCCATCTGCCGGGCACTGCATACCGTCGGGCGGGACGTTTATAAGGTCTGTAATAGTACCGGAGCTGGTGGTAAAGTTGACCATGCCCAGACTGGTGCTAACCGGTACTGCAGCATTGGCACCACTTATTAGCACGTGGACAGATTCAGCTTTATAGACCCCTGCCGCCGCTGAAGTTATCACGAGGTCCTGCGGCACCGTAGTTATTTGGTAGGCAAATGAAAAGTTCCCCGATTCATCAGGTGACGTGTATTGTAGGTTATTACCATCGGACAGGCTGACCGCCAGGCCTTTCAAACCTGTCCCTTCGATTGTCGTCAGCCTCCCTTTAATTTCAACGGTCTGTCCCGGGGTGCCTGCGACGGATTGAGGCGCAACCGACAGCTTCACCTGTCCTGACAACGCTGCGGCAGGGGAAGTATATTTATATATATTTCCGTTGGCGTCCGTTCCCGTAATGCGTATGTCAAGCTGGTCCGCTGCCCCGGCAATCAAGGGATAACCGGCAGGCGTCTTCTCTGCAGCCCGCCAGGTGGCCCCTTTATTGAAGCTGTATTCCACGGTCATAATTGTAATGCCGTCCGCCGGCACTACATTCAGAATGATCTTCTCTCCGGTCGAGTAATTGGAAGGCAATACTAGGCTTCTTATGAACGGCTGGATACTCGCATGATTACCCAGGTTGAAATTCACCTCGTAGGTCGACCAGTTGGAAATTGTGGCCAGGGAGGGCATATGAACGCGGAGCAGTCCCCTGCTGCCGCTTACATTCCAGGATTCACTCACATTGTCCCACCATCGCCCATAATATTGCGTACCATCCAGCTGGCCTAGGGGACCGGATGCAACCTCTATTCCATCGACGAACAAATCATAGTATGGAATTCTAATTTTGGGATAAGGTGACAATGGTAAGCTGTGGTCTTCTTGTATTAGTTGCAGGTGTGGCCAGGAAAGGCCGCTCCAAATGGCCCCCCCGAGGCTAACGGGGACGGATGTGACCGGTGATACTTTGATGGTCAATGAGGGAAGATACGGAGCGAAGCTAAAATCGCCAAAGGCCAAGTTACCTGTATCCCCCTTTTGCGGAGGCACTTGCGGAAACGGGTAAAAGCGCCCGATTTTCCACTCTTGAAGTGGGCCGGCGCCACCGGTGTCCCATCCATCATAAGTGGCCATATAATTACCATAATAACAAGCTGTCTCAGGCGTTAAATAATATGTGGCATTCATCCCCGCCGGAAGTAGATGTGTGTCTGTGAACGCCATTTGAAAGTTGGGCATATA
>JBEKVW010000101.1:0-6844 GCA_049513695.1 Dehalococcoidia bacterium
TCAGGGGTCATAGCGCCCAGCATGAAATTTTCAACCAGGTCGTTCGCTTTCTCTTTGGAAGATATGATCTCTCCACCCACTGCCGCGGCAATCTCAGCAACGCTGACGCCGAGAAGAGCCCTTGATCCCGGCAGCACACCCAGCACGTTTATCCCCTTGGACTTGAAGAATTCTGTATATTCAGCCTGCACTTTGCTCAGCTTGGATTCAGGTACCTGGTTAAGTACAATTCCAACCAGCCTATCACCCAGTTTAGCGGCTGCCTGGAGAATGCCGGCGTCCTTAAAGTCGGAAGAGTAGCATACCAGCATAATGACCCTGGTATCCATTTTTTCGCTTATTGTATAACAGGCCAAAGCTGAAACCTTATCATTTTTCAGACTCCCGGGGCTTTCGAGGATCAGGATATCAGCGCCTCCGGCGGCTTTTGCGCAGGTTGCCTTTATTTTGCTGGCGAAGTTCTCGGCATCCTCTGAGAGGCTGCGCCACAACTCCTCCTGTGAAACACGAATGGGGCACATCTGTTCTTTATTTCCACCGAGTTCAAGGGCCTCATTGACAAACGTGGCGTCGGAACAGTCGTCCAACGGTTGCTGGTCCGTAATATTGATAGGCCGGATATAGGCTATTTTCTTACCGGCGCCGGCCAGCTTTTTCCCGATGCCGGCACATAAAGCCGTTTTACCACAGGGTTCGTAAGATAAAATTTGCAGTATAGCCATGGTTCCTCCTGACTTTTAGCCGGCAGGTATTATACCACTCTTTACTTCTCGGTTGCATCGGAATATAATGTTTTGAAAGTTGTTAAAAGCTGAGAGTTATTTCGACTCTCAGTTTTTTGGTATTTGGCACGCCGGGAGGTGAACCCATGACACAGAAAAGGTTTGATATTACCCGGGAAGGATTGGAGAAGCTTAAAACTGAGTATGAACAGCTTATCTCAGTTCGCCGCCAGGAAGTAGCCGATAAGATCAAGCGCGCTCGCGAGATGGGCGGCACAGAAAACAATGCGGAATACGAGGACGCCAAGAACGAACAGGCGTTCATCGAGGGAAGAATCAGCTCGCTGGAAAATATAATTCTTAATGCCCGTATCATAGAAGCTCCCCATCATCTGGGGGTTGTAGAATTGGGTGACACAGTATTAATACAGAATCAGGATGGCAAAATTGACCGCTATACCATCGTCGGCACTACTGAAGCGAGCCCGGTTGATGGTAAAATATCAAGTGAATCCCCGGTAGGCAAGGCGTTGCTGGGTAAGAAGAAGGGTGACAAAATAGAAGTACGGACGCCTGTGGGGATAATGAAACTACACGTGATCGAAGTAAGTTAATAAAATGGCCGGGCAGGAACGTATAGAAAAACCGCGCCTGGAAAAACTGGACGATCTTATCAAACGCGGCATCAACCCTTACCCATACAAATTTTACCGCACTCATACCAACCGGGAGGCGGTAGAGCTTTTCCAGAAATTATCCGAAGCCGACACACATGCCATCTTGCCTGATATAAGCCTGGCCGGCAGGATAACTGCCGCCCGTTTTATGGGCAAAGCCGCATTTTTCGATATCCGAGACGGGTCAGGCAAGATACAGCTTTTCTTCCGCCGTGACGACCTGGGCGACGAAAAATTCGAATTGCTTCACGACCTGGATCTCGGGGATTTTCTGGGCGCTTCGGGGAAGATCTTCAAAACCCGCAGCGGCGAGATTACTCTCGAAGTAGTGGATTTTACTATCCTCTCCAAGTCTATATTGCCGCTACCCGAAAAATGGCACGGCCTGGTTGACGTCGAAAAAAGGTATCGCCAGAGGTACCTCGACCTGATTTCCAACGATGAAGTCAAACGTATCTTCTTAACGAGAAGTCAGATTATCACCTTTATTCGCAAGTTTATGGATGACCGGGGCTTTATCGAAGTTGAGACGCCCGTGCTTCAGCCCACCTTCGGAGGTGCGCTGGCCAGGCCGTTCACCACACATCATCATTCCCTTGACCAGAATCTCTACCTCAGGATTGCGCTGGAGCTATATTTAAAGAGGTTGATTATCGGCGGATTCGACAAGGTTTATGAGATCAGCCGGGTCTTCCGTAATGAAGGCATCTCCGTCAAGCACAACCCCGAGTTTACCATGATGGAAAGCTACGAGGCCTATGCAGACTACAACGATGTTATGCAGATGACTGAAGACCTGGTCAGTACCGTCGCCGTAGAGGTGCTGGGCACCAGCCAGATAAATTTCGGTGGAGAGGTCATCAAGCTTGAGCCACCCTGGACGCGGCTGCCGCTCAGGCAGGCCCTGATAGATAAATGCGGCATAGATTTTATGGACTACCCAACCGCAGATGCGTTGCGTACCCGCATGGAGAAAATGGGCATGAAGGTCGACCCGTTTAAAGACAGGGGACGGCTTATCGATGAGCTGCTTTCAGCCTACGTCGAACCCGACCTCAAACAGCCCACCTTTATCATCGACTACCCCATCGAGATGTCACCTCTGGCCAAGAAACATCGCGATGACCCCCGGCTGGTTGAACGCTTCGAAGTTTTCATCGGCGCCATGGAACTAGCCAACTCATTTTCCGAGTTGAACGATCCACGGGAACAGCGTGAAAGGTTTGCCGGGCAAAAGCAGTCGGAAAATACTAAACTTATTATGCAGTCTAAATTAGCCGGCGACGTTGAACCGGAGATCGAGCAGATCGATAACGACTTCGTTACAGCAATGGAACATGGTATGCCGCCCACGGGAGGCCTCGGTGTGGGGATCGACCGGCTGGTCATGCTGCTTACAGACAAGCAGTCCATTCGCGAGGTAATCCTCTTCCCGCAGCTCAAAACCAAGTAGGGCATAGAGCATATGATAGATATTAAGCTGATACGTGAAAACCCCGACGCTGTATACAAGGCTATGGAAAAACGCGGGGAAGACCTGGACCAGGTCAGGGAGATAATCGACCTGGACAACACCTATCGCCAGTTGCTTAAGGAAGCCGAATCTCTGCGTGCCAAGCGTAACGATGTCAGCAAACAGATCAGCCGCATGAAAGATAAGCCGGCCGATCTTATAGCTGAGATGCGCCAGGTAGGTGACCGCATTGCCCAAATTGAAGCTGAAGCCACTCAGGTTGCGGACAGGCTCGAGGATAAATCTCTGCGTCTGCCCAATCTGCCGGCAGAGGACGTGCCTGTTGGGAAAGATGCGGCGGACAATAAGGATGTAAGGTCCTGGAGCAAGCCTAAAGACTTTCCTTTCGATCCATTGCCGCACTGGGAGTTGGGGGAAAAGCTGGGTATCATCGATTTTCAGCGTGGCGTAAAGCTCTCCGGGACCCGATTTTATGTACTGTGCGGCCTCGGCTCTCAATTGCAGCGTGCACTAATCAATTTCATGCTTGACACGCACAGCAAGCAGCACGGATATACTGAAATATATCCTCCCTTTATGGTTAAGAGGGAATGCCTGGTAGGATCGGGCAACCTGCCGAAGTTTGCCGATAATCTATATCATGACGCGGAGGAAGATTACTGGTTCATCCCCACCGCCGAGGTGCCTCTGACCAACCTGCACCGAGACGAGATCATTCCGGCTGCCACCCTCCCCATCCACTATGTATCCCACACATCCTGCTTTCGCCGCGAAAAAATGGCAGCCGGGAAGGATACCCGCGGCATCAAACGCGGGCATCAGTTCGAAAAGGTTGAGATGTATAAGTTCGTCAAACCCGAGACCTCGGATGGCGAACTCACCAAACTGGTGGGCGACGCCGAGGACATCTGCCAAAAATTGGGGCTGCCTTACCGTGTTATCCAATTGTGCACCGGCGACCTGGGGTTCGCCGCCGTCAAAACATTTGATATTGAGATGTGGGCTCCCGGCTGCAAGGAGTGGCTCGAGGTTAGCTCCTGCAGCAACTGCGGCGATTTCCAGGCCAGAAGGGCCAATGTCCGTTATCGCCCCGATCCCGAAGCCAAGCCACGTTTGGTGCATACGCTGAACGGGTCGGGTCTGGCCTTACCACGCGTCATGATCGCTATCATGGAAAATTACCAGCAGGCGGATGGTAGTATCTCGGTGCCTGAAGCGCTCAGACCCTATATGAACACAGCCGTCATTAAATAAGTACTCGCTTGTGAAAATTCCCATTTCCAAAATAAACCGGCCTGTTTTTCCTATTATAGATCGGATACGCATACTTCCTTAATATGCCCGGTCTTGACATCCCCTTTAAATTCAATTTAACTATATATATAATTAGGTTAATTTCAGTATCAGCTTGTTTATATTATGCCTGAAGCCGAATCACAGACAGGCCCTCGATTCTGCCGCCAGTGCGGCGCCGTAGTACCGGAAGGTACTACAGTTTGCCCGCGCTGCGGCAAGCGCTGGTATATGGACCGGGTTGAGCAGCAGGGAGTGGAGCTCTGGCAAAAGATCCTTGAAAAAAGGTCCGCCGCGGGGCAGGGAGAAGCTGAGGCAAAGGAGCAAAAAGAATACCGCTGCCCCAACTGTATGGCGATATTGAAGGGGCCGGTGGAAGTTTGCCCTCACTGCGGCAACAGCACCGTTAAAGCGAAAATTGTTCCTCAGGACCGCGATGCAGATGACATCACAAAATCTGAAGGCGGGACTGAAGGTTCACCTAAAGTGCCTGAGTTTGTCAAGGGACTGGCTTCCATCAAGGGTGCTTCCAAGCGCGCCGGCAACCTGCGTGTCAGAAAAAAGCTAAAAACCCTTGATATCATTATTATTTGTGCCATAGTAGTTGTCATAGCTGCAATGTGCTTTTTACTTGCGAGCCAGTATGGGTTCTCCTCACTATTCCCGATCTCCAAACCCGTCGGGCCCGCCCAGACATCTACTACGCCCCCGGCCAAGCCTCTAATTTCGAATATCTTAATATCTGATATTACTGTAGACGGAGCAGCAGTCGGCTGGAGCACAGATATACCCGCTTACGGCAAGCTACTCTATGGCACCAGCGCCGCTTATGGAGCTGAGTCCCAGGTGGACAATATTTCTGCTTCCCACAGTATAACGCTGTCGGGATTACAGCCCGCCAGCGCCTACCACTTGGCGGTACTGGCAACCGATGCGGACGGCAAGGAGCTTTCGCGCAGCGTAGATACAGCCTTCAATACGCTTGCCCCTCCTAATATCAAACCCCCGGTGGTATCACAATTCAAAGTGTTGCCCATGGATGTCAGTGCTATTGTCACCTGGACTACAGATAAACCTGCAACCAGCCAGGTGCTGTATGGACTGGATAAAACCGCCTCGGATTCAACGCCAGAAGATTCAAAGCTCGTTACCAGCCACACGACGCGGATTAGCGGATTGCAGCCCAACTCTACATATTACTACCGCATTAAATCTGTCGACGCCGACGGTAATGCTGCTACCATGGATCCCCCCGATGTATTTATCACCCCGGTAACGGTACCTGTTGGTTCTGCTATCGGTGATCGTGCGCCGGATTTCACCTTGAACATATTCGAAACTCAGGATAGCATATCGCTCCGCAATTATAAGGGACAAAAGGTGCTGGTGGCATTCTGGTCTGTGTCTTGCCCCGAGTGTGACCGGGAGCTATCGCTGCTGCAAACATTAAAGAACAAAAATATGCCCGGCGTAAATATAATTGCCGTCTTTATCGATAGTAAACCCGAAGATATTGAGAAGACAATCTCACAGTATAAGTCCGAAAACGGAGACCTGACGGTCCCTATATGTGTGGATATGTACAAGACTACTGCTCATGTCTACAATGTCGAAAAAGTACCCTGCACCTTCTTTATAGACGGGGACATGATTGTCCGTGATATAGAGTACGGCAACTTCAACAGTGATCAAATCGAACAGATACTTAACGGCCTTTAATTGTTAATATTGGTATTCCTTGACAGCAGCTTCATCCCGCTGTAGTGTAGATATTAAATGATCTTAAGAATTGCACATATATACTGCGCTAGCTGCGGGTCGATCGCTGCCAAAAGATATCCGCAAATTCGTTTATCGAGGAGAGACAACATTGGAAAGCCAGTTCAAGTGTAAATGCGGAAATCCCATGTCCTCAATAAACCAACAATGTTCGGAGTGCGGCAGCCTGGGTCCACATTTATTTTCCGGCAAGACCGGGGATTCGGCTGAACCGTCTCACGGAAATCAGTTTGCTGCCAGGAAAGATAGCTACCCGGCTGAGCGAGTTGAAAGGCGGGAACCGCCTGCCCGCTTTGAAGGCTTGGGAGGCGGCGAAGCGGCGGATATCGATTCTGAAGCGTCTCCTCGTATGCGTGGCAGCGGCGGTGACGACGATGACATCAGGTTCCCGGCTGGCATGCGCTCCAGAAGTCCGATTCTCGATCATATCGAGGATATGGGCGATGACTACGACGAGAAGGAGTCCAGAAAACGTCGGGAGAAGGATAGAGACTCGGATTACGAAGATGTCTCGGAAGAAACCGTGGATGACGAGTATGTCGATGAGGAACAAGACGAGGGAGGACCTAAAAAAAGCGGAGGCGGGACTACTGCCATCATAGTTAGCATTATCCTGGTCCTGTTGTTGATCGCGGCGGCTGTTTATGTAATTTTTAATTTCGATACGCTTACAACGTGGCTGGCATCGCCTACCGTGCCCGAGACCTTGAAGCCGTCCCAATGAATTAAACCTCCCATGTTTACACTCGAATTTGAGGTCCGATTTACTTGAAGTCTCCATTTGTTTGCGAAGGCTGCGGAAAGCCCAGAAGCTATATAAATCAGTATTGTCCCAATTGTGAATCTACCGGACCGCACATACTCAGATCACAGGCCGGCGCCAGGAAACCCTCAGGTAA
>JBEKVW010000102.1:0-6836 GCA_049513695.1 Dehalococcoidia bacterium
AGGGGGTGATGCGGTAATGGGAAGTCGCGGTGGCGGCGTCATCGAGCTCGCCCAGTATCTCGACGTCCTTCTCTTTAAGGCCTATCTCCTCACGGCTTTCACGCAGGGCCGTCTCCAGGGAGGATTTGTCGTTTTCGTGCCGCCCTCCTCCGGGGAAGGATATCTGTCCCTGGTGGTGTGACAGGTGCGAAGTGCGTTTGGTGAATAATATGCGGCATTGGCCGTCTTTCTCGAATATAGGGAGCAGCACGGCCGAATCGTTCAGGCTGCTATCGGCGATGACCAGCTTGCTGCGTGCAGCCAGGGCCTGCCTGATTTTTTCTTTCATAGTTGTTTGTAATCATACAACTTAGAATAAAAGCGTGACAAATATATGGACCCTCGCCGCAGACCATGGAAAAACCGCCGATGCGGCGGGGCCGTATCTAAAATTTGATTAGGCCATCTTCATGAGTATATACTGTGAAATTGAGGTTTTTTTACATATGGCAACACAAAAAGATTATTACGACCTGCTGGGCATCCCGCACAATGCCACGGATGAGCAGATAAAAAAGGCCTTCCGCAAGCTGGCCATGGAACATCATCCCGACCGCAACAGCAGCCCGGAGGCCTCGGAACGGTTTAAAGAGGTCAACGAAGCTTACGAGGTGCTGTCGGATTCCCAGAAGAGGGCCTATTATGACCGCTACGGGCGGACGCCCGGGAACGGCGGGGAGAGCATGGGCTTCGATACCTTCGAGTTCGGCGGCCTGGGCGATATCTTCGAAGCTTTCTTCGGCGGGGCCACATCCACCACCCAGCGGCGCTCGCCGCACAGAGGCGCGGATTTAGTTGCCAGGGTGAGCCTGACCTTCGAGGAAGCCTATTCCGGCGTCCAGCGTGAAATCGAGATTAGCCGCGTGGAGCTGTGCAGCGTTTGCAAAGGCGTGGGCAGCAAGCCGGGTACCAACCCCGAGAAATGCCCAGAATGCAACGGCGCCGGACAGGTGCGCCGCACCCAGCAGAGCATCTTCGGCCGTTTCGTCCAGACCTCCACATGTTCACGCTGCGGCGGCCAGGGCACGATCATAACCAGTCCCTGCACGCATTGTAAGGGCCAGGGCAGGGAGCGCGTTAAACGCAAGCTGTCAGCCACCATACCGGCAGGCGTGGACGAAGAGAGCCAGATGAAGCTGCAGCACGAGGGCGAGGCGGGGGTTTTCGGGGGCTCGGCGGGCGACCTGTATATCAGGTTCGAAATCAAACCGCACAAGTTCTTTGTGCGCAGGCATTCAGACATTATCATGGCGCTGCCTTTGAATTTTGCGCAGGCTGCACTGGGCTGCAGCGTGGAAATCCCCACCATGGAGGGAAAGTTCACCTTAAAGCTGCCGGCGGGCACGCAGCACGGAAAGGTCATTCACATAAAGGACAGGGGCTTCCCGCGCATCCACTCCAAGAGCCGCGGCGACCAGATAGTCATCGTCAAAGTGCTTACTCCGGACAAGCTGGACGAAAAACAGCGGCAGCTATTGGAAGAGCTTTCACAGAGCCTGCCCAAAACAGACGAGTGGTCCAGTCCCAACGATGACCTGCTGCAGCATTTGAGCTGAGCCTGCCGCCTGCTAAATTACCCTGGCGCTTTTATCGCCTATTTTGGACTCTGTGCCGGCCTGCAGCCGCATGATATTGGTGCGGTGCTGGAAGACGATAAGGCCGACCGCCAGCAGGCCGTAGATCATATAGACGGGCGCTACGATGGCAAGCACTACCAGCGCCATTAAAACGAGCAATGTCACCAGTGCGCCCAGTATCGATCCCAGAGATACGTACCTGGTTACCAGTATGACTATGCCGCCTACCAGCAGTCCGACCAAGCAAACGAACCAGTTGATGACCAGCATCCCGCCCACAAAGGTGGCCACCCCTTTGCCGCCTTTGAACTTGATATAGACCGACCAGTTATGGCCGACCATGACCAAGATAGCGGCCAGTACCTGGGCAAACTGTACATGGATGTCATACCCGGCCACGAATATTTTGTCATCGGCGATGATATAACCGGCTGCCAGCACGGGCAAGGCCGCCTTGGCCAGGTCCAGCACCATCGTTACCAGCCCCGCCCTGGCTCCGAGCACGCGGAAGACGTTGGTGGCGCCTATGTTACCGCTGCCGTATTTCCTGATATCCACGTTATACATCCTGCGAGACACGATAAGGCCGAAGGGTATGGCCCCGATCAGGTAGGCCATAAGCGCTATCGCCACATATTTTATGATCAAAATCATGAGATCTTGCCTCCGGATTTAGTCGGCCGTTTTTTAGCGGCCTTCTTAAAGAGTAACTTGAGCGACGTTCCCGAAAAGCCGAACGTCTGGCGCAGCCTGTTCTCAAGGTAGCGTTCGTAAGAAAAATGCACCAGCCGCGGGTCGTTGACCATGAAGGTGAATGAAGGGGGGTTAATGCCGGCCTGGTAGGCCCTGAAGACCTCCAGCCGTTTAGTGCCCCTGGGCGGAGGAGCATGTGAGGCCACCGCATCCTTGACCAGCTTATCGATAACATTGTCGGGCAACTGCTTTTTCCTCTCACCCCATGCTTCCAGACCTATGGGGATCACGTTTTTAACTCCCAGCCCGGTCAGGGCTGAGATAAAAAGCAGCGGCGCGTGCGCGATGAATTTCATGCGTTTATCGACGTCGCGGACGTAGGCATCCTGCTGGTCGCTGTCAGCCAGGTCCCATTTATTGACTATCAGCACGATGCCTTTGCATGCTTCCTTGATATAGCCCGCTATATGGGTATCCTGGGCGGTTATAAACTCCGTTGCGTCCATGACCAGCAGGGCCACATCGCAGCGGTTGATAGCGCGCAGCGTGCGCACCAGCCCGTAGTATTCTAGGCCCGTCCCGGCCTTGCTTCTCTTGCGTATGCCGGCCGTATCTATAAGCAGGACTTCCTGTCCCTTGTAATCAACAACTGTATCGGTGGCATCACGCGTGGTGCCTGCGATTGAATCGACTATCACCCTCTCTTTGCCCACCAGGGCGTTCAACAGCATGGACTTGCCGACATTGGGCCTCCCCACAATAGCCAGTTTGGGCCTCACACTATCTTCGGGCGTAGCTTCGGCCGGGGGTAGCACCTTAACCAGCGCTTCCAGCAGCTCATTGATGCCTTTGCCGTGATGGCCGCTGACCGGCAGGGGATCGCCCATGCCGAGCTGGTAAAACTCGGCGCTGGACTCCCGCAGCTTCTCGGTCTCGGCTTTATTGGCGGCCAGTATCACGGGTTTGCCCAGCTTGCGCAGGATATCGGCAATTTCACGGTCGGCCGCGATCAGGCCGTCCCTTACATCTACGACGAAAATGATAGCGTCCGATTCGGCAATAGCGGCTTCGATCTGTTGCCTGATTTTCTTGCTCATATCGCCGGGGGATTCGGGCTCCATGCCGCCCGTGTCGATCAGCGTCACTTCACGGTCCAGCATCTCGACATCGGCGAAGATACGGTCGCGCGTGGTCCCGGGCAGGTCTTCGACAATAGCGATCGGAGCGCCTGCTATTCGGTTAAATAAGGTCGACTTGCCCACATTGGGCCGGCCGACTATAGTTACGATCGGGTTCATTCTGCTCCCACAATTCTAACAGATAAAGGCATTAATATTAATACGTAATTCTACGGAGATTTCAGGGCCGGGGATGTTTTTTTATTTATACAATTCGGCCAGCAGCGTGCGCTGGAAATGAAGCCGGTTTTCGGCCTGGTCGAAAATAACTGAGCGATAGCGGTCCACGATGCCCACCGCCACTTCCTCACCGTGGTGCGCAGGCAGGGGATGCATGACAAGAGCGTCCTTCTTGGCCAATGAAAGCAGCTTATCATTAACCTGGTATTCGGCAAAAGCGATGCAGCGCTGTTCGTACTCTTCCTCCTGCCCCATACTGGTCCATACATCGGTATAGATTACGTCGGCATCCTTAACTGCCATGGCAGGCTCCTCCAGCAGCATGATCTGGCTGCCGCTCTTCTCAGCATACTTATTGGCGATCATCAGGACGTTATCCTTCAGGCTGTATTCCTGGGGCGAGGCTATGAGGAAGTTGATGCCTACCATCGAGCAGGCCAGCAGCAGCGAGTTGGCCACATTGTTGCCGTCGCCGACAAAGGCCAGGTTCAAACCCTTGAACTTGCCCTTGCGCTCGTAGATGGTGGTGAGGTCCGCCAGCGCCTGGCAGGGGTGCTCATAATCGGAGAGGGCGTTAATTACGGTGATGCTGCTGAATTCGGCCAGCGTTTCCAGCGTGCGGTGCTGGAAGGTGCGGGCAATAATGCCCTGCACGTAACGGCTGAGCACATGCGCCACATCGGGCACGGCTTCACGTTTGCCCAGGCCGACCTCCTCGGGCGACATGTACATAGCGTAACCGCCCAGCTGATGGACGGCCAGCTCGAAGCTCATCCGGGTGCGCAGCGAGGGTTTTTCGAACAACAGCACGATCGATTTGCCTGCCAGCACCTGCGGCCAGGCTTCCTTCTTGGATTTTATGGCCTGCTTTACAAGCTGCTCAATTTCACCGGGCGCAAGGTCCGCAACCGATAAGATATCACGTTTCGCCAATCTAATTTTTACTCCTGTACAAAGTACCAGTATACCATATCGCCAGGCTATTTATGGAGTTGGTCAAAATACGGCCCCAAGGACAAAACAGGGCCGCCGTTTTAAAGCGGCGGCCCTGTTTAATTAATTGGCGTCTTCCCCGTTAAGGCAGTCCAGGCTTTAATGTATTTTGATAAGCAGTGGTCAGGTCGCTAACTTGCATCACAATGTTGCCGTTGCTGACCTGGTAAGGGACCGACGCCTTGGGGTAGTTGACACAGGCGCCTGAGATGCCTATGCCGGTATTAGCATTAAAGGTGGTGCCACATACGTCGCAGACCAGGGTGCTACTGCTCAGAGTGAAGGTCTTGCCCCTGCAGGGCACGCAGATGCTGGCCCGAACATATGTTTGTCCGTCCAGGTTATAGGCCATAAAGCTTTGCAGACCTCCCGGGGTATTCACCACGAAATGTACGTTCCAGTCTTTCTGTACCGCGCTCACCGGTATGGCGACGGTACCGTTGGCCGTGGTCGGCACGATCTCGGTAGCTTTTATGGGGCCGGAAGGTTTGCTGGACGCGGCGGCACTGGAGGCAGTCTGCGAGACCGGGGTCAGGTTTACCGAGGCCTGGGAAGACTGTGAGACCTGAGAAAGGTTCACTGGTGCAGACGCCGCTGCGGACGCCACCGGGGAGGATGCTCCGGAGCATGCCGTCAGTATCAATATCAGCGATAATAGTACGATTCCTACGGTTATCTTTCCATGCATAATTTATTTTCTCCTTCTTACAAAACTGTTACTTGTGAATTTTCATTTGTTATCTAGCTTGAATTAATCGGTATTTATTGACCGCCGCAGCAACTCCTCCCCTGGGTGATAACAGTGCTTTGCCCTCCGCCTCCGCAGCAGCTTGTACCTGCAACCGGACCAATAGATGATGAGTTTGCATTGGCAGTTGCAGTTGCCGATGTCTGGCAGCAGCTGGGCTTGGCAGCAGGCGTCCCTGCCCCGGCCGCCAGAGCGGTATTGGGCGCTGCCTGCGGTGCGACCACGGCGAATTGCCCGGCCATTTGATCGAGGCTAACTGTATAGGACTGGACCGCGGCTTTGGACATGTTGAATGTGACTTCCCTGCTGCTCCCCGCAGCGATATCTATGTTTCCCACGGCTTCAACTACACCGTTGACTTTGAGTTGGGCACTATAGGTCCCGTCCGCATCGCCCGAATTGACGATTTTAGCGTTGATAACGACGTTCTCTCCCGGGTTTATCTGGGAGGGGTTAACGCCCAGCCCGACAACTTTGAACTGCGCCTGGCCGGCCGGCGCCGGATCGGCAGCGACGGGGTTGGCCCTGGCCGCGGAGCATGCCACCAGCACAAGCGAAGCTGTAACCAGTACCAGCGCCACGATAGCAGCCACGAGAACCCCTTTCGGCATCTGACTTGTAATAATTTTTAACATTTTATCTACCTCACTGAATGCTGAACGGCTTTGCTGATTATCCGGCCGTCCTGCAGCGTTATGATATGTTTGGCCTGTTTGGCTATATCGGCGCTGTGCGTAACCATGAGTATGCTGCGCCCTTCCTGATTTAACTCCTTGAAAAGTCCGAGGATTTCATTGCCCGTTTTCTGATCCATATTGCCCGTCGGCTCATCGGCCAGAATAAGGCTGGGGCCGCTGACCAGCGCCCTGGCGATGGCCACCCTTTGCTGTTCACCGCCGCTTAACTGGCTTGGTTTGTGTTCGGCCCTTTTACTCAGGCCCACCCTGGATAGTATGGTCAGCACCTCCTGTTCATTATGGCCGTCGCCGCAAAATATTAAAGGAAGGAGCACGTTTTCCATGGCCGTCAACGATGGGAGCAGATGATACTGTTGAAACACATAAGCGATCTTGCCGCGCCTGATATCGACCAGTTCATTCTCTCCCAGGTCGTCGATACGGTGCCCATCCAGAATCACCTCCCCAGCGGTGAGCCGGTCCAGTCCCCCTATGATGTTGAGAAAAGTGGACTTGCCGCTGCCCGAAGGCCCCATGATAGCGATAAAATCGCCGTCTTCAACTTTGAGCGAGACACGGTCCAGGGCCACCACACGTGCGGTCCCTTCCCCGTATATCTTGGTCACGTTATTGATTTCCAGCATTTTTCCTCCTGAATTCTCCTGGCTTTCCCCCAGGCTTATACCGACCTGAAGGAGTCGGCAACCCTGATCTGGCTGGCGCGGATCGACGGGTAAATGGTGGCTGCCAC
>JBEKVW010000103.1:0-6771 GCA_049513695.1 Dehalococcoidia bacterium
GACCCTTATTTCATAGATTTTCCTAAAAGGATCAAGGCCATCCAGAAAGAGATGGCCAAACACGGGATCGATGTTTACCTGGGCTCACGCCTGCGGACGCTTTCCTGGACGGTGGACGCCTTCATGCCCTGGCGCTCATACATCGTGATCCCTCCCGAGGGTCTGCCGACCGCCATCACCTTCGTGATAGACGCAGCCCGGGTGCAGGACGATTCCTGGCTGGACCAGGACCACATCCTGGGCTATGGCCCGATGGGCGGGCAGGACCAAGTGTCGCTGCTGGCAGGACTCATCAAGCCGCATCTGAAAGCGGGGAAGGGCATTATCGCCATGGAGACCGGCATGGGTACCTATCTGCCGGAGGGGCATCTGACTCTATTCGAATTCGTGATGTTGAAGGCGGCGCTGCCCAGGGCCACCTTTAAGAACGCTCACGATATTATCGACAGGCTGTCGCTGATCAAGGACACCGGCACCATCAACCGCTTCCGGGAGGCCTCCCGCATGGTCGACATCGGTCACAAGGCGGTATACCAGGCCATCCGGAACGGAGGCTACAAGAATATGACCGAAACCGAGATCGCCGGGCTGGCCGCCTATGCCATGCGTAAGGCAGGCAGCGAGTGGGAATGGTCGTTCACAGGCGGCAACGAGATAGCTTCGGGCTACCGGACCGGCCTGGCGGCCGGGGCCTGCACTCCTGCCAGCAGGAAGAAGCTGAAGACGGGCGAGCCCCTGATGGTTGACCTGCACGCCATGTTCAGGCTGGGGCTGGGGGATCATTCGCATAATTATTTCCTGGGTAAAGCGACCAAGCGTCAGCTCTGGCATGCGAAAAATTTCGTCGACCTGATCCATAAATGCCTGAAGGCCTACAAGCCGGGCGTCTCACCGACCACGCTGGCCGACGAGATGCTGGCCTTTACAGAGGAGAGGGGCTTCCAGGACTATATGGTGCCCGGCTTCGAACACGGCATCGGGCTGATGGGCGATGAATGGCGCATCGGGCTGAACGATGGGCCTTTCGAATACTGGACCAACCCGGACCACGTTTATAAAAAGGATGAAATGCTGATCTGCGCCGTGCAGTATGCCTGCCCCGAGGAAAACGTGGGGTTCCGCTATGAGAACCCTATCCTCATCACAGCCAAAGGCTGCGAAGCTATGTCCAAATTCCCGTTGAGCATCGATGTAGTTTAAAGAAGGAGAAGGAGGGGGAATAGCTTCAGCCTTCGATTAAAGGATTGCCACGGCACTATGTGCCTCGCAATGACAATTCAGGAAACCGGTCATTGCAAGCGAAAATGGCTGTTACCAGTAGATTTTTACCCCTTCTACTACTCCCATCTCAGGCCAGAAAGCGCCCAGCCCGGCAGCATCCGCGTTCACCTGGGCAGATAACTTATCCACCGCATGTCTTTGCGCATTAATACTGGTTATCAGACCGCTGCCCCTGCTTCTGTTGTATTCATCCATGTAGGTGCCGTATTGCACGATGGCGGCATTGCATGCTTCAAGATCATTTTTAAACTTATCGAACCTTACTTTATATTGTTCATAGTAACTGTACGCGGGTGATTCGGCCACTTCCATGCTTATGAATCCCAGCTCTTTGCCGACCGCCACATAGGCGATCTTGTCATGACTGGTGGCCTGCCCGAATACTTTGGCCGGTTTCCCGTCAGGCGACAGGTGCTGGCCGGAGTTGGATAGCGATTCTTCAATAGTCATGCCCGTACAATCAACATAGACCATCCCCATGTCTGTCGTCTCAAAGGCGTTGCAGGCGTGCCCCATGGTGCTATTCTTCAGATCGATGGCGACGAAAGCCGCCCTGATGCCGTTGGCTTCTGCGTTATTGTAGATGGTTTCGGCAAAGGCGCCGCAGGGATTCACAACGGCATTATAGGTATCTTCATCGGTTTTATCCTGGTGTATGAAATCTTTGAGCTGCTGCCAGGTCGGGTTTTTCGCACCGGGGTTGGTGACCAGATGAACATTGCCCACATCTCCTGCATCTACGATCTTGGTCCTTAAATAGGGAGGCTGAACCCCACTGTATATTTCTATCCCACGTTCATTTGATATGGGCCCGCCCGGTCCGGCGCAGCTTATGGCAATTACAATGATAACTGCGACTATGACCGCTGCGGTTGTCAGGTTATTCTGTTTGCTCATTATCCACAGGAAAGCCGGGCTAATACGTAGGACCGGTGCCGGGTATTTTATTTGAATTCGTTATGCGCCCAGGTGGTCAGGACTATCGCTACAATCCCGAAGATAAAGCAGCAGAAGAAAGCTGCTATGGAGCCGGCCAGCGCCATCCCCCAGGCCTTGCGTTTAATAGCGAAGATGCCGCCTACCACAGCTACTATGGATACAATTATAAATAAAATCGCCAAACTGAAAAACATTCCGGGCAACCACTGCGGCACATTCTGCACTACGCCCGTAATGCTGCCCGCCAGCATTAACCCGAAACATACAAATATCATACCCACGCCCGAGATAATATCTAAAATGCCCGCCGTAAGTGCCTTCCACGATTTTTCCATACCTTTGCCCTCCTGCCTGGAATATTCTACTGATATTATAGCCGTAAAGCTGGTTAATTACTTATTTTTTCTGAAAGGTGAAAACAACTCTTCATCCTTCCTCAAATCCACTATTCGGTCGCGCAGCAGGGCCGCCTTCTCGAACTGCAGGTTCTTGGCAGCCTTCTTCATCTGAGATTCCAGGTCCTTGATCAACCGCGCGATCTCGTCGGGCGGGACGTGGCCGGCCTCGTATTTGGCCCTCTCCTCGGCTACGACCTTGACCCTTTCGGTAATGTCCTTAACAGCCTTTTTAATGCCCTGGGGAGTGATGCCGTGCTCCTTATTGTAAGCCTCCTGTATTTTTCGCCGCCGGTAGACTTCTTCGATGGCATTCTTCATGGAATCCGTTAGCTTGTCGGCATAGAGGATAACATGCCCCCCGATGTGCCTGGCGGCCCGGCCCATGGTCTGGATCAGCGAGTCCCGGGACCTCAAATAGCCTTCCTTATCGGCATCCAGTATCGCCACCAGGCTGACCTCGGGAAGGTCCAGCCCCTCCCGCAGCAGGTTAATCCCCACCACCACGTCATATACGCCCAGCCGCAGGTCGCGCAGTATCTCCACGCGTTCCAGCGTTTCCACCTCGGAATGCAGGTAATGGGTCTTAACGTCCATCTCCCGCAGGTAGTCCGCCAGCTCCTCCGCCATCTTCTTGGTCAACGTGGTGACCAGGCAGCGCTCACCTTTGCCCACCCTGAGTTTGATCTCATGGATCAAATCATCTATCTGCCCTTTGGTCGGCTTAACCTCGATGGTCGGCTCAAGGAGGCCGGTGGGACGGACAAGCTGCTCAACGACCTGCTGGCTGTTCTTGTACTCATAAGGGCCGGGGGTTGCCGACACGAAAATAGCCTTGTTTATAAGATTCTCGAATTCGGGAAAGTTTAGCGGACGGTTATCCAGCGCCGAAGGCAGGCGGAAGCCGTAGTCTATCAGCGTCTGTTTGCGGCTCATATCGCCGTGAAACATGCCGCGTATTTGGGGTATAGTCATGTGCGATTCATCGATGAAGAGCAGAAAGTCCTTGGGGAAATAATGGATCAGCGTCCAGGGCGGGCTCCCCGCAGCCCTGCGCTGAAGGTGGCGCGAATAATTCTCGACGCCATTGCAATAGCCAAGCTGGGTAAGCATCTCCAGATCGTAGTTGGTGCGCTGCTCGATGCGTGCCGCTTCGATCACTTTGCCCTGACGGTTGAATTCGGCCACCCTTTCCAGCATCTCCGCTTTAATATCAGCTATGGCCAGCTCCAGCTTTTCGGGGGACGTAACGAAATGCTTGGCCGGGAAGATATCGACCGACTGTTTTTCCGCCAGCAGCTCGCCGGTGAGGCTGTCCACCTCGATAATCTTTTCGATCTCATCTCCCCAAAACTCGATGCGCAGGGCGATCTCTTCGTAGGAAGGCAGTATCTCAAGCGTATCCCCGCGTATGCGGAATTTGCCGCGCGTGAAGTCGTAATCGTTGCGCTCATACTGCATGTCGACAAACCTGCGCACAAGCTTGTTGCGTTCGATCTTTTGGCCTTTATGTATGCTGACCACAAAGCTCTGGTACTCCTCCGGCTCGCCCAAAGAATAAATACAGGAAACGGAGGCCACGATCAGCACATCGCGCCGGGTGAGCAGCGCACGGGTAGCGGCATGCCGCAGCTTGTCGATCTCCTCGTTGATATCCGTATCCTTCTCGATATATGTGTCGGTCCTGGGTATATAGGCCTCCGGCTGGTAATAGTCGTAATAGCTGACAAAGTACTCGATGGCATTTTCGGGAAAGTATTCCTTGAACTCGGTTGCAAGCTGCGCCGCCAGCGTCTTGTTATGGCACATCACCAGGGTCGGCCTTTGCAACCTCTCGACGACATTGGCCATAGTGAAGGTCTTGCCGCTGCCGGTAACACCCAGCAGCGTCTGCTTGTCAAAGCCCGCTTCTATGCCGCGCACCAGCCCATCGACAGCCTGAGGCTGATCGCCGGTCATCTTGAAGTCTGAAATGATTTTGAAGTCGGGCATGGTTCATTAATTATAAAGTCCATGAACCCAAGTGGAAAACTCTAAGTACTAAATCCCTCTCCCCTGCCCCTCTCGGTTCTGCTATATCTTGGTTGGTAGGGAGAGGGGAATAACCCTTGCCTAAGCTATTAAGGGCATGGCTTAGAGGGGTAGAGGATTGGTGGTTTGAGAGGTTGGGATACGTTTATATCTCTTGTATATATCTATTCCTATTAGTCCTAGCTGTTGCTATTTTCTTGAACGGTTACCCTATCGCCTTGGTTATCTTTGGTCTTATTGGCATGGCTTTGTCGGGGTATGGGCTTGTGAAGGAAAAGCAAGGGCAATCATCTTTTTTTAGAATTTTTGTACAAAGATGCGCCAAGCACACTAAAAAGAAAAGCTCCAAAGGAACCTCCGATTGTGAGACTCATGCTATATCTTATGATGGGTTGCATCCACGCTTCATCGGCAAGTTTTGCTATTGGCTCATAGCTTGTTATAGGGCTAACCAATCCCAAGATACCCAAGAGAAATCCAATAAAGCTGATAGCAGATATAACGCACAAGAATTTCCACATAACCAGCCTCCACAGGATGAAAAATAATGATTATTATAGTGCATCCTTTGAAGATATACATATACAGATTATCTGGTAGTCGTGATAAAATACGAATATGCCTAAACTCAATTCGTTTTGGTCACTTGCCGTTTTCCTTTCAGGGCTTGTCATTTTATTCATCAATGTCGTTCCTTACTATAAAGTGCAGGTGGTCGCTTTGACATTCGGTAACGAAACGGCCACTAACATAATAACTCCAGCCATTGATTGGATGTCCCAATGGGCAGTAGTAATTACTCTTATTGTCATCATTGGTTTAATTATTTATGGAATTGTCAGCTATATTATAAATCGCCGTAAACCAAGCGAAGATAGTGAGGAGACAAAGGCAATTAAGGAATTGACAACTGAAATAAAGGGATTACGACGAGACTTAACTAATAAAGGCGAAATAGCGAAGGATGTCAAGAATATTAAAAAATAAAATTACATGAATTAGGGAGCATAGATTTTATGGATGCCACTTACTGAAGCTACTCCTGTAAAATGGCTTACCAAGATAGACCCACAGTTTGTGCCACACGATTGCCATTCGTAAGAAGCACTAACACCAGCCAATTCAATGCAAAAATCACTGTCTACTTCAATTTCCGATACTAGCGAAGCATTATCGGAGTCATATAATTCTTTGCCTGTTTCATCGAGTATTTTAAATGATTCGGGTAGAGGAGGACGAAATTCAATATTACGTATGATAAATGGATATTTAGGAGAAGTGATGCAAAACTTAGTCTGCTCTCGCTCAAATAGTTCTGGAACATGTATCTGAATGTCTTCGGCTCTATACACTTTAAGAGTTGTGTTGGTATCAGCTATTGCTAAGTTATAGGTTCCTTCATTATTCAATTTCAGGTCATATTCCAAGCTACCGTTATCACTAGGTGCTAAAATGATATCTTTTGTGCCTTTATTTTCGCCATTAACAGTTAGTGTAGCTCTATAAACATTCATCTCGCTTCCAATATTTTTTACGGGTAGGGTTATTATTACTGGCGTACCAGCCGCTACTTCCATATGTGATAGATCATTTTGGATTTGGATAATATAGTTAGGATCAAGTGGTGCTCCATAAGGCGAC
The DNA here is from genome assembly GCA_049513695.1 of Dehalococcoidia bacterium. GTDB lineage: Bacteria > Chloroflexota > Dehalococcoidia > GIF9 > UBA5629 > UBA1162. The sequence continues at coordinate 6,288 of JBEKVW010000103.1, forward strand.
ATAGGTAACAATTCTATTTTGCCAACTTCAAATTTGTAAGGTTCGATTTGTGAAGTGGGAGTGTGTGTGGAAACCATTGTCTTTGATTGATTTTCTGATGACGTTATAGAACAGGATAGTAACAAGGGAAGAAGAATTGCGAGGGTGGTCGTTAGTTTTGATAACTTAGCCATTGTGTTCTTGCCTCCCAAGCGATGGTTACATCATTATACCAGTATAGTCAATCGTAAAGTTGAAAAAAACTAGGCAGGATTGGTTTTATTTAGTATGATGCAAAACGTGAGCGTTGTTGAAGCTATTGAAATAGTATGTAAACATTGTGGGTCTCCCGATGTAGTGAAGTATGGGAAATTTGGAGATACACAATACTTTTGGTGTAAGAAGTGCATCAGCGATAAGTATGTATTATGACGGATTATCTCAAAACGATATCCGCAAACAATTAAAACAGATTTACGGTAATGACGTATCCGATTTTGCTGTC
>JBEKVW010000104.1:0-6591 GCA_049513695.1 Dehalococcoidia bacterium
GGTCACACGGATCCCGGAGAGTGAAGACCTGGCCAAAATGTTCGCCTATGTTTATGACGGCAAGCCAATCGATTTCTAATGAAATTAGAGAGGTAAGACTATGAACGGATACTGGGGAAAGATACTGGTTGCAGATGACAATTAAGACTTAAATATATCGGATTAAAGGTCGTCGACGGTATAACGGGCCCATGAGTCACTGCCGTGTCCGTCCGGTTTTTCCCTGCGTTCCCGGTCCCAATTATCTTTAAGCTGTTTTACCTCGATGGCTTTACCTGTGGGAGGAACGCACAGGTCGCTTGAGCCGCGCGCTATCAAGACGGCGTAGTTTTCGCAGACATCCGCATATTGCTCTACGGTATAGAAATGATAGAGATGCCATCCTTTCAGTACCCAGGTGTGGCAGATCATTTCGATATTGATGGCCGCCAGCAGCGGGTCGCAGGTCTTGAATTGACCCAGTTTGCATCCTTTATCTATGATCTCTTTGAAGAGGGTGATCGTGCGGAATTCCGTATGCACCACGTCCTCCAACTGGTCCCATTCCAGGTGCTGGGCCGTGTTATACCAGAAGAGCACCATTTTATCTCTGGAATCGATAAGAAGAATATACTTCCTGATGGCTTTCCTCAGCATTTCCTCCGGCGCCGTATCTTCCATTTCCTTGCGCACTTCCCTTTCCCATTTCCTGATGTCCCTGATGTGGACCTTGCTGAATATACGGGGGAAATCGTATTTGGAGTTTATATAGTGATAGAGAGTCCCCACGCTGATGCCGCGCAGGCCGGCGATATCCCGGGCCGAAGTCTGCCAGAACCCTTTTTCAAAAAACAGGTTGGCAGCCACCTTGCAGATCTGTTGTAGCTTTTTCCCCGAGGGTTTCTTCTCGCTATTGGCCATAGGATTGACGCTATTTTACCCCAACTTAAATTCCTGTTCAAAATATTGTGCATGGATTTTTGTGACTGTTTACGAACGGTTTAAATTTAGCTCTGCGGAAGTTTATAAAGGGCTGTGGGGGTACCATTGACAGTAAATTTAGGTTAATGGTAAACTGCTGTCCATAATTAATCGATCGACTATTCGTTCGATATTATTGGTAGCTTCTATACCGGCAAATAGCGTCAGTTTAACAAGGGATGTTATTATATAAAAGGATTTAATTGCACTCGATAGATGGTGAGGCAGGTAAGTGAAGTGATAGTCAATGTGACTGTAGACGCAGCAATGGCAATCAAGTCTTTTCTGGTGGACAAGGACAGCCGAAAACCTATCCGCATAGATATACATAACACCGGATGCTGTGATTGCTCCCTGGGCTTGAGCGTAGACGAGGTCCGGGAGAACGATTTGGCCCAGGAGACAGAAGGCCTGACATTTGCCATCAGTCCCGAAATCCACGAGCTTGCGGGAGACGTAACCATTTCTTATGTGGACGATAAAGTGAAGAAGGGATTTGTTGTGACCTCCAGCAAGCCCTTGAATGAGTGGGACGGTTTCGGGGTCTGCGACCTAAAGCAATAACACCGCATATATAAAGGTGAGCAATTACCTTAGATATGGCACCTTGTATCAATAAATATATTTAGGAGGGAGGCACAAGTGGAACAATACAAGCTGTTCATCAATGGTAAGTTTACGGACGCAGCCAGTGGCAAGACCTTCGAATCGGTCGACCCCGGGACCGAGGCGCCTATAGCGACCATAGCACAGGCAGGTAAAGCCGATGCGGAAGCGGCTATAGCCGCAGCGCGCAAGGCATTCGACAGCGGGGTATGGAGCGGTCTTACGCCAGCAGCCCGCATGGCTAAAATTCATGATTTTACCGATGAGATAGCCAAGCAGGGCCTGCGCCTGGCGGCAACCGAGTGCATGGACTCGGGCCAGATAATAGGCCTGGCCAAGTTTTCCCCCTTGCTGGGCATCGGGTTTCTGCGCAACATGTCCCTGGCGGCCACAAAATTCCCCTGGGAGGAGGAGATACCGGTATCCGGTAATGCCTTCGGCCCCGGCCGTGAGTTCATCCGCAGGGAGCCCATCGGCGTATGTGTGGGCATTATCCCCTGGAACTTCCCCATGACCATGGCCTTCTGGAAAATCGCTCCTTCATTGATTATGGGCAATACCCTAGTATTGAAGCCTGCTTCATATACTTCATTGAGCGCCCTTATCATCGCCGAATGCGCCCAGGCGGCAGGCATTCCCGACGGCGTGATAAACGTTATCGCCGGCCCGGGCGGGGAATTGGGCAGTGTCCTCTGCACCCATCCCGACGTGAATAAGGTTGCCTTCACCGGCAGCACAGAAGTCGGCCGTGAGATCATGAGGATGGCAGCGGATACCGTGAAAAAGGTAACGCTGGAACTGGGCGGCAAATCGGCCAATATCATTCTCGACGATGCCGATATGGAGCTGGCTGTCGAGGGCGCCTGCTTTGGCACGTTCTTCCATCAGGGCCAGATATGCGAATCGGGCACCCGCGTTTTAGTCCAGGCCAAGATGTATGATCAATTCGTAGAGAAAATGAAAAAACGGGCGGAAGCCCTGCGCATCGGCTATCAGCTTGATCCTACTTCACATATGGGCCCGCTGGTGAGCAAGCAGCAGTTAGCAACGGTAGAACGCTACGTTAAGATCGGCAAGGATGAGGGCGCCAAACTGGTGGCAGGAGGCAAACGCGTTGAGGTGCCGGGAATCAAGGGCGGCTATTATTACGCTCCAACCATTTTTGCCAATGTGAACAACAAGATGCGCATCGCGCAGGAGGAGATCTTCGGACCGGTTGTCTGTGTGATCAAATATGACAGCGACGAAGAAGCGGTAGCTATCGCCAACGATTCCATCTATGGCCTGGGAGGCGGCGTATTCTCCTCGAACCAGGCCAGGGCCGAAAAGGTAGCCCGCGGCGTACGCACAGGCACGATGTGGATCAATAACTACCATATCTTTTCCGATTACTGTCCCTTCGGCGGCTATAAGCAGTCGGGAGTGGGACGCGAGCTGGGCGTAGCCGGACTTCATGAATATACCGTGATCAAGCGTATACACGTTAATACTATGGCGGATGCCAAGACCAATATGACCTTCCAGCTTATGTCTGATTATAAGAAGATAGACGGCTTTGCTTACAATTGCCCTACGATGGTGATAGCCGGGCACGGAGCTCTCAGCTCAATCTATAAGGCGATCGTCGACCTGGGCTGCAAAAGGGCTCTGGTACTCACCGATCCGGGCGTCAACAAGGCCGGGCTGGCACAGAAGGTGAAGAACGCCCTGGCCGATTTCTGCGTGGGTATCTACGATAAAATCCCGCCCGACCCCGACCTGGAAGCGGTGGATGCGGCGACAGCGGTAGCACGAGAGCTGAAAGCGGACTGCATCGTGAGTGTGGGAGGTGGCAGTGTTATCGATACCGCTAAAGGTGTATGCGTTACCCTGAAGAACGGCGGTAATGCCAACGATTACCTGAACTTCCTGGTTTTGACGGAGCCTCAGACTCCGCACATCGCCATACCGACTACCTCGGGTACCGGCAGCGAGGTGACCAATGTGTCGGTGCTGACCAGCCACAAAGCGGGACGCAAACTTTTCATAGTAGATGCCAGGATCATGCCCAATGTGGCCATCCTGGACCCAATCTTTACCCTGTCCCTGCCCAAAGAGATGACCGTCAGCACGGCCATGGACGCCATGACGCATGCTATCGAAGCTATGACCAGCACTATGTCGAACAAGATCTGCGACGGTATGGCCCTGCAGGCCATCCGCCTGATCAATGAGAACCTGCCGCTGGTGGCAGCCGATGGCAAGAACGAGAAGGCCAGGCTGAATATGCAACTGGCAGCTACTATGGCAGGATGGGCCTTCACTGTTGCACAGGTGGGCCTAGCGCATGGCATGGCCCATACATTAGGCGCACTGCACCATGTTCCGCACGGGGCAGCCTGCGGCATAGTGTTGCCCAAGGTGATGCGCTATAACATCGATACCTCGACGGAGAAGCTGGCGCAGGTGGCGCACGCCCTCAATGTCAATACCTCTAACATGTCTGAGCGAGATGCCGCCCTGGCAGCAGCGGACGCTATAGAAGCACTGATGGTAAAGGTGGGACACCCGATGAGGCTGAGGGACGTGGGCGTTCCTGAGGAAAGCATCCCTGTCTGCGCTTTCCACGCTATCGCAGATACTGCCGTTATTTTCAACGGGCGGCCCGTGAACGATCCGAACGACATAATCGCTCTTTATACCCAGGCATATTAAGGCGTATCAATAGCTGACGATCTGGAAAAACTAAATAAACGGGACCGGGGCCGGTTACTATGATAGTTTTGAAAATCAGCCCCGGTTCCATTTACGACAATTATGAGCCGCAGGACCAAAAACATAATATAATATTGAGCATCAGGCAGTTTAAATGGTGAGATAGATTATGGCCAGGATTAATATTAACTTTACCGGCTCCTGGAGGCTATTTGTGGGTGTAGGGGCTGTGACTGCAGATGTGAATAGCATTGGGGAAGCCAGGGAATATATCGAGACCAATTACGGCCCTGCCTACCGGGACAAATTGCTATCCATGGGAGTTAACCGGCAGTTGTCCATCTGGCAGAGCAGCAATGTACTGCTGAACGGTAAGAGCGTTAAACAGATGGCCGAAAACTCTGAACTGAAAGAGGGCGATAAATTGGACTTGTTGCTGGCAGTAGCCGGCGGATAATAAAATACGATTGCCCTCAGGGAGCCATATTGAAACGGTCCGGCTTGAACATCTTTTATCGAGCAATTGTCCATTATTGACAAAGAACGAGGGATGATGATAAATTACGCCAGCAAATATCGAACGAGCGTCCAATCGATGGTTTTAATTCCCATTAATTTAAGCTGCTATAATCTATTAAGTCACAATAACAAATAAAAGGAGTAGTCAGCATGGTCAAGTATGCCACGCAGGAATGGTGCGATCTTTATATGGAGGAGCTAAACAAGAATGCAGCCTGGTCCGAAGCCGCCAAGACCTGGGAAGGCGATTTCTATTTTGTTTTCGAAGTTGGAGGCCCGATCAAAGAGCCGCGTTATATGTATATAGACCTTTGGCATGGTGTCTGCCGCAAGTGCGAAATGGTCACCGATACCAGCAAATACAAGCCCGAATTCATCATTTCAGCGCCATATCCTATCTGGAAAAGGATTTGTACCAAGCAACTCGATTCCACCCAGGCCATAATCACGAAACAGTCCAAGCTTACAGGCAACATGGCCAAGATTATGCGCTATACTAAGGCTGCTAATGAACTGACTAACACTACACAAAAGCTGCCGACTGAATGGGAAGACTAGATAGTCCGCGATAATTAAATATAAAAAATAGGGAGGTCAGCATGTGGGCTTTTTCATCACCAATGATATCTTACGGTGACAATGCACTGGAGTACATACTTCAGATCCGGGGTAACAAGGCTTTCGTTGTTGCAGACAAGAACATTGTAAAGCTGGGGCTTTTAAAGCTGGTGACAGACCAGCTCGATGCCGCCGGCAAAAAATGGGAAGTATTCGATGAAGTCGAGCCCGAACCTTCCCTCATAACGATTAAAAAGGGCGGCGCTGCGGTGGCTAAATTCCAGCCCGATTGGGTGATCGGCGTGGGTGGCGGTTCAGTCATGGATGCAGCCAAAGCCATTATTCTGTTGCTGGCGAGACCGGACCTCGAGCCCGACGCTCTTTCACCGGCGGAGACGTACAATTTCAGGGACAAGGCCAGGCTTATGGCTATCCCTACCACCAGCGGCACCGGATCCGAAGCTACATGGGCCATTGTGCTCACCGACACGGTGCTCGGCCGCAAACTCGGCCTGGGCACACCCGAATGCATGCCTGATGTAGCCATACTCGATCCCGTTATGGTGATGGGCATGCCTCCGCAGATTACGGCCGATACCGGTATGGACGTCTTGTGTCATGCCATCGAAGGATACACATCTGCATGGGGCACCACCATTACCGATGGGCCGGGACTGATAGCGACGCGACGGGTTTTCCAGTACCTGGTCAAAGCCTACAAGGATGGCTCCGACCTGGAAGCACGCACGGAAATGATGTACGCGGCCACATTGGGCGGTATGTCGTTCGGCAATTCGATGGCCGGCCTGGGGCACAGCCTGGGGCATGCACTGGGGGCTCTTTTCCACGTCCCCCACGGGCGAACCGTTGGAATGTTCCTGCCGTATACGATGGAATACCTTGTGAACGGCTCGGAAGAGACCACGAGAAAATATGCCGAGATGGCCCGCTTTTGCCTTGGCGCCACCGGGGATGATAAGGCATGTGCTAAAGCCCTGATTGCCGCCGTGCGCAAACTGGCAAAAACCCTGGCACAACCGCTTTCGGTCAAAGATTGCAGCATAGATAAAGGGAAATATGACAAGGCAATACCGGATCTGGTTGACCGTGCTTTGAATGAGACTATGACCATCACGGTCACACGGATCCCGGAGAGTGAAGACCTGGCCAAAATGTTCGCCTATGTTTATGACGGCAAGCCAATCGATTTCTAATGAAATTAGAGAGGTAAGACTATGAACGGATACTGGGGAA
>JBEKVW010000105.1:0-6553 GCA_049513695.1 Dehalococcoidia bacterium
ATAATGCAAATTTCATCACGGGGTCGGCTACAAGGTTTCTTGAGCAATCTTTTTTTAGTACGGCAAATGCAATCAGCGAGTGCAATTGCCTCAGACGTTTTGATGATTTCAGATGCCCTTTCAAAGGGTGCAATCTCTACATCTTTAGGTAAAGCACTTTCAACAGCCGTTGTACGTGAAAAGGCAGTTTTATTGCCGTAAAATTTGGGAGCTGATTTAGCCCCAATCGCATCGAAGAGACCAGCCAAATCTTCGTTTAAAGTTTTGAGTTGGAATTCGTAAAGTCCAGGAGCATAGCCCACTAAGCAGTAGCCATTCTTCTCCTTGTAAATCAACCCTTTTTTGGCCATTGTCTCGAGGATGTCAACGACCTCCTTCACGGATTTGCCGTACCTTTTTGCAATATCGTCGGCAGACTCTCTCTTGGCGGTCATCACCATGGCCATCGCAGCTTGAGCATCAGTGAACAGATGATCCAGCAGCTTTAATTCTAATTCGTCATCTGTCGCAGGGAAGCTCCATGGATGTTGCTCCAAATGGAATCGTAGTTTTCGAAGCATCTCGATATGCATTCCGTGTTCCTCCTCGTTTAAATTTTAGCAAAATTGATTCCCATCTCTTCTAGTATACATTGAGCTGCCATTACACTAAGCGACGAATATGGAAGTCCTATAACTGGTTTGTCCATTGACTCGAACTCAGTTATGTTTTTATCCTCTGGTATACTTCCGAAAATCTTTATGGCATTACCTGTGAATTGCTCAACGGACCTAAGTGCCGCCGTGTTATCAGGGCCTATTCTATTAATGACCAATCCTATATTGCAATGTTCTGCGACTGCACCCGCTTTAGCAATTTCGTAGATTGAATTAGCAGTCCTGAAGCTTCTTGACGAGGTGTCGGTAACAATTACAAGGGTATCCACATTTTGCAGAACCCGCCTGTTTATTTGCTCGGGGCCGGCTTCGCAATCGACGATGGTCACCTGGAAATTCTTGGATATCGTTTCTATGCCATATTTCAGTAGGTCATTTACACGGCAAAAACATCCAGGACCTTCCGGTCTGCCCATCACCAATAGATTAATCCCATCATCCTCTTTAAGGATGCTCCTTATTGTTTCAGAGATATGTTTTGCGGCTATTCTATCTCTTGCCTCAGGATCATTGATAAGCTGTTCACGTATATCGCTTATCGTCTTTTCTACTTTAATACCTAATGCATGCGGTAAACTGATTGCCGAGTCAGCATCAATAGCCAGCAATTTTCGGTTATGTTTTCTGGCTAATATTTTGGCCATAAGGGTCACCAATAAGGTTTTGCCTGTTCCACCTTTTCCCGTTACCCCAATTACTCTGTTATTATTCATTGTTTTTCCTTTTAGACTAATGACTCAAAGAATTGATCAAATATAGCCTTGATTGTTTCAGTGCTGGCGACCCGCGGGTCCCACTGGCTCATTTCAAAGCTGAGGGTGGGAATCCCTAATTCATCATAAATCCTGTCCTTGACTAGCTGTATTACCGCCCAATGATACCTGCAGCCGTTGTTCCCGGCTGAGATCACCGCATTAGCCTTATAATCTCTGGCGATACTAATGCATTCATCCGCAAAATCGCTAACGGGCCCCCTTCCCTGTCTCGCCATAGGATATCTAAGCGTTCTAGTTGCTATTCCCTCAAGCATCTTTGCCTCATCACCGGTGTTATCAATAGGCTCGGGCAATAACATATGCCATAATCGCGCAACTGCGACCGCCCCATACTTACTCTCTAACCAGTCAAAGATACTGGTATCGAAGTCAAACCCAGCATGGATCCAAATGCATCTAATCTTCTCGTTCGGTATCCCACCCTTGCCCATTTCTGCTTTCTTTTGGGCCAGTTCGTATTGATGCTTGAGATACTCGGGCAGTTCAGAAGCACCGGCTAAACCCAGCATTGCGGCTCCGCATGTAAAAGCGCCCCGGGTGGATAAAGGTGATGGGACAATTTTCTTTAGCTCATTTATCTTGGTTGTATATGCCAAGGCTTGATTCGAATACCCTATAACCTCTCTCAGTCTATCCCAATCGAACTTCTGGTTTGTTTGCGTCTCCATGAAAGATATCATCTTTCTGAGTTCCTTGGCTACATATTTGACTGCTCTCTCGTCCACGGTGTAGGGGAGATCAAGGTAAAAAGAAGGTATTTTGAGACAGTGGTTCAGATTAGCATAAACGGTGGATGCCGCGTCACATGGATGTGCCGGGGCGTAAACCATCATGTCCGGTAATTTCGTGTCAGCGGAGAAAGCAAGCCCCGCCGGAAATTTGTTAGCTGCACAAAACTCCTGCGTTATCCGTACCTCTGCAATCTCAAGATACTTACGGGCCATCCCGAGGGATGCTACCACTGCACAGGCAAACTCAGGACAAAGAATAGCAACGTCCATCGCGCGAAATATTTCCGGGGGTAGGCCAATAAAATACCATATTAATGGTTTCCCCAGCTTAATCCCCTCATATGCTTGCTTGATGTATATTAAGGCTGGCTCAACTGTCCACTTCTTGGCAGGATCCTTGCGATCCAGATCTTCCCAAGTAGTTTTCAACTTCTCGTAAACATCTTGGATAAGGTCTATTCTTTGTGTCATATTCATCAACCCAAATAATCCTCACTTACCCTAGTAGAACATGAATCGTGGCACATATTTAGGATGTGGCCGGGATAGTTTATGTGGAGTATCAAATGACATCCTGATTTCATTTTAGATAAACGCCTTCTTAAATTGCATTGTATCACCCGGTCAAGAAGCACATTCACATTTATCCATTACATCATTAGTTCGAAAAAGCGGGTGAATTGGTTCTTAATACTTTCGGAGGATTGAAAGCGGGGATCCCATGGGACGAACTCCAGAAGCATGGTAGGGATGCCCAATGCGTCGTAGATTTTATCCTTTACTAACTGCGCAGTAGCCCAATTATATCTGCATCCACGACCGGAGGCGAAAATTACACAGTCGGCTTTGTAATCTCTCGCCATGTTAACACACTCATCAATATACACTTGTATCGGGCCTCGGCCATGCCTCCCCATAGGGTATTCAATTATTTTCATTGCCAGTTGTTCCAACATTTTGTCTTTATCGTTTGTTTCGACCGGTTCAGGTGTCAGCATGTGCCAGATACGGGCAACGGCCACAGCCCCATATTCATTTTCCAACCAGTCGAAGATGCCATTATCAAAATCAATGCTATTTGCAACCCAGACACAACGTATCTTTTCTTGTTTTATGCCTCCCTGCCCTTTTTTCACCCTCTCTTCTACTACTGCATGGCGTTCCTTAAGCCACGAGGTATATTCAGGGATTCCGGCTAAACCAAGCATACTAGAACCAACTGAAAAGGTCTCCCTGGTAGACATTGGACAAGGTATACTCTTTCTAAGTTCATTTATCTTAGTATGATAGGACAAAGCTTGGTTAGAGTGCTCCACAACTTGCCTCAATTTATCCCAATCAAACTGCTTATGTGTTTGCTCCTCGAAAAAAGATATCATTCTGCCCACTTCTTTGGAAACATACTTTGCGGCCTTTTCACTTGCAAGATATGGAATTTCTAGATAGAACGAAGGTATGTTGAAACGGTAGTTAAGCTGCGAATACATGAGAGTTCCGGTATCACACGGGTGGGGCGAGCAGTACACCATCATATCAGGTCGCTTCGAATCTGCGGAAATACAGAGGCCAAGTGGAAATTTATTGACAGCGCACATTTCTTGAGTAAATTGCGCCTCTCCAAGATCAATGTATCTAAGGGCTCTCTCTTGCCAATTTCCCATAAAGTTGGACATAAGCACACATACAAATTCCGGGGCTATGATAGCAGCATCTACCGCGCGGTATATTTCAGGTGGCAGTCCAAAAAAGTACCATAATACTGGCTTGTTCCCTAGCATGGCCTGATAAGGCATTTCAAGATACTTAAGGACGGGCTCAAGTTTCCATTTGCTGGCAGGATCTGTGCGACACAAACCGTCATATGACGTTTTTACATAATCATATAAATCTTCTATCAGATCTGGCTTATCTAGTCGTTTCATTTCCTTTGTCTCCCAATCATTTCTAGAAATGCCTGTATCCTAGTTCTAATTTGGCCCTCTCCGCTAGGAATATATTGCCTATCGAGAGTTAGAAATGGGATCCCTATTTCATTTATGTCTTTTTCGAGCGCCATCGATTCTCCGCCCCATAAATTGCAGTACATCATCCTTTCAAAAATAATCCCGTCTACATTAAACGTCCTGGTTAGTTCCTCTATTAAGTTATGTATGTTCCCTGAATTAAAAGGCATTCTGGGGCATAAAATGTTATTTAAATAGGACCGGGCAAGACCATTCAAAGTGCTATCTATTGAATCAGTTGTTGTTGAATCAGCTGCCCGCCAGAAATACAGTGTGCCATAACATGTAACATCAGTTACTACCAATCCCCCAGCCTGTTCGATTAACTCAGTATATGTATAGTCATCGAGCATATTACCTATAACCATCATCCTGGCACGGTAATTGGCTACCGCATTTTTCTGGCTGTATGTATGTATCACCTCTTCCAGCAATTCATTGAATTCATTTTTAGGCATGGCACTTGCCATTACAACTATGCGTTGTGCTTGGGTTCCACTAATTGGTGAATCAGGCCTCTTGCGTAGATCATACAATTCCTTGAGTAGTTGCTTGCTTTTATTAACCATCCGTATAGACTCGAGCAGATCACTATTGGAAATTGAGACACTGAACGTGGCCTCCAATTTCCGTTTGAGACTATCAAGTTCCTGACTGTACCATTCAACGGCATCCTCATGTGTTTTGTACGGTACGCTTAGGCAGCAGTTAAAAGGGATGCTGATTTTACTAATCCAGTTATCACACATGCGCCGCATGTTTTCACAACCGTTCATGAACACTAATCCATCAAGGAAGTCGTATTCATGTGTTAATGCCATCTCAAGGACGCATCGGGTGAATGAGCAGGTAATGGGCGCCATGTGGGCATCAGCAAGGGTTGTATTCTTACATCCGCGGGCGCCTATTCGGATGGGCAATATCCCGGCCGCATAAAATATTTCCTCGGGAACGTACGAACACATGTAACCTACCACGCGTTTGCCGCGCTGTTTCCAATCAGCTGCAGATTGATTATATACTTTAGTGGAAAGCTGTGTTAATCTCTCTAATGCATTCATGCGCAATTGGGTTTAAGATTTAGCGTCTTCTAATAGAGCTTCTTGGGCCAATACAGCAGCTCCAAGGGCACCTACTATCTGAGGTTCAAACGCGGTTTTAAACTCAAACCCCACTCTCCTTTGTAGTCTATTTACAATTCCGATATTCTTAGCAATGCCGCCTGATACCATAAATTCTTTTTCTAATCCGACTTTATTAAGCATACCGTAAATTCTAGTCACCAACGCGTCGTGTAATCCGGCGAGAATTTTATTCTTATCGGCTCCCTGTTGAAGGCTGCGCAGGATTTCAGAACGAGCAAAAACCACGCATGTGGAACTGATAGTAAGGGGGTCCCCTGTAAAATCGAGAGATCTTTCCCCGATGTCTTCCAATCTAATATCAAGTAATTTAGCCATAACCTCCAGGTATCGCCCTACCCCTGCAGAACATTTGTCATTCATGGCAAAGGAAATGACATTTCCACGAGAGTCACACCGCATAGATTTACAGTCCTGCCCCCCCATATCAACGACTGTTCTGACCTGTGGATTACACCATACGGCTCCCCTAGCATGGCATGATATTTCAGATATATTTTTACGAGCAAAAGGAACGATGACTCTTCCATAACCTGTGGATACAATATAGTCGATGTCCGCCATCGTTATCCCAGCTTGCTCTAATGCTTTTTCAGTAACTATTTTGGCTGTGTCAGCGCTATCATAACCGGTGGGGATTATACTCCAGCTCAGTACTGAAGTGTCCTTTAATATCAAGGCCTTACCGGTCAATGAGCCTATATCGATTCCAGCTGTTATCATTTTTTGGATTCCCTGGCATATATCGCCGCACCCAGAGCATTCACAAACTGGGCATTTGTTGGTATCAGTAACTTGTATCCTGACATTTTCTCAAAGCAGGATACGAAAACAGGATTTTTGGCAATGCCACCTATAAGTGCAACTTTTCCGCTGGCACGAATTCTTGCTGCCAGGCTAAATGCTCTTTCTGCTATGGATTCATTTATTCCTCTCCAGATATCAAAGCGATTCATGCCTTTGTGTATTAGTGTAACTACCTCAGACTCGGCAAAAACAACACAAGTAGAGGTTATGTTTATTTGTTCTGTAATCATATCCATTGACTTTGGATCGTCTGCGTCAATTTGAAGAAGCAGTGACATCGTATCTAAAAAGATTCCTGCCCCTCCAGCACACTTGTCATTTGCGGCGAAATCTACGATCTTTCCATTGGCAGCGCACTTCATCGCTTTAGAGCTTTCAGCGCCTATATCAATTACGCCTTGCACTAAAGGAAAATAGTATCTTGCTCCAGCAATACTG
>JBEKVW010000106.1:0-6325 GCA_049513695.1 Dehalococcoidia bacterium
AACCAGGCCAACCGCCCGGTCTATAACGCCCTCAAGCGCCGCGAGGCGGAACACCAGATAGAGACTGTGGGTAAAAAACTGCGCTCCATGATGCCCTGGCTTAAATAGCGGGGGCTGTCGCTTCCTGAATAAATCGAGGCAGGTGGACTATGAAAGGTGATCGTGTTCTCATTTTTGATACAACTTTGCGGGATGGGGAGCAGGCTGCAGGCACCAGCCTGAACTCTAAGGAAAAGCTTGAGATAGCCAAGCAGCTTGAGAACCTTGGCGTCGATATCATCGAGGCCGGCTTCCCCATAACGTCTCAGGGCGATTTCGATGCCGTGCGCCTGATATCCAAAGAGGTGCGCAATTCGACCATATGTGCGCTGAGCCATGCCAACGATGAAGCCATCGCCAGGGCCTGGGAAGCCATTAAAAAGGCAAAGAAAGGAAGGATCCATATCTTCCTTTCTACATCGGAGGAACACCTTAAATACCAGTTAAAAAAGAGCCATGACGAGGTTCTGAAATTGGCCGTTGCCTCGGTGGAGCGCGCCCGTAAACTCTGTGAGGATGTGGAATTCACACCCATGGACACTACCAGGACGGAGATCAAATTTCTCTACCAGGTTTTGGAGGCTGTAATAAAAGCCGGGGCCACGACCGTTAACATTGCCGATACCGTTGGTTATGCCGTTCCATCTGAATTCGGCAAGCTGATCGAGGGTATAGGTAAAAATGTCCCGAATATATCCAGGGCGGTGATCAGCGTACATTGCCACAATGACCTGGGCCTGGGGGTGGCCAACAGCCTGGAGGCAGTGCGCAAGGGCGCCCGGCAGATCGAATGCACGGTTAACGGCATCGGCGAACGTGCCGGGAATGCCGCACTGGAAGAGCTGGTAATGGCCATCCGCACCCGGGCAGACCAGTTCCGTATATCCACCAATATTCGTACGGAGCAAATATATAGAACCAGCAGGATGGTCAGCGATTTGACCGGCTTTATGGTGCCCCAGAATAAGGCCATCGTGGGCGCCAACGCCTTCCGCCATCAGTCGGGGATACACCAGGACGGTGTAATAAAAAAGGCCAATACATATGAAATTATGGATCCCAAATCCATTGGCATGCCGGCCAGCGCACTTGTTCTGGGCAAGGTTAGCGGCAGGCACGCCTTTAAGGAGAGGCTGCTGGAGCTTGGCTATTCACTGGATGAAGATGCTCTTATTCATGCATTCAAAGCCTTCAAAGAGCTTGCCGATAAGAAGAAGACCATCACCGACCGCGATATCCAATCTTTGATGGGAGAGGAGATACGTACCGCTTCGGAAGTCTACCACCTGGACCATGTGGGAGTTTCCTGCGGCAACCAGAGCATGCCTACGGCCACTGTGCGACTGATTGGGCCGAACAAGGAGGTGCTGGCCGATGCCGCACTGGGTACCGGGCCGGTGGACGCCGTCTATAAGGCCATCAACCGCCTGGTACGCGTGCCGAATCAGCTTACCGAATTCAGCGTTAACTCGATTACCGAAGGCATAGACGCTTTGGGCGAGGTGCTGATCCGCATTGAAAGCGACGGCGCCAGCTATTCGGGCAGGGGCGCCGATACCGATATCATCGTAGCCAGCGCCAAAGCCTATATGAACGCCCTCAACAGGCTTCTTGCAACCAAGAGAGTCAGCCGGAAACAGGTGGAAAATGAGCCCTGAAATTGAAGCGGCATTGCGCTTACTTTTATCCGCCGTACTGGGAGCAGCCATAGGCTTTCAGCGGGAGTTGGCCCATAAGCCTGCCGGCCTGCGCACCCACATATTGATTTGCGTGGGCTCCGCCCTTTTCACTGTAGTCTCGGTGCTGGGATTCAGCAGCACGGTCGACCCGTCCAGGGTGGCCGCAGGTGTGGTTACGGGCATCGGCTTCATAGGCGCCGGCGTAATAATGCGCGGGGCAAGGGGAGACAGGGTGGTCGGCATTACGACCGCCGCCAGCGTATGGATTACGGCCGCCATAGGCATTGCCGCCGGGGTCGGACTTTACATCATTTCCGTCGCCGTTACGGTATTGGCAGTCCTGGTATTATTTTTGCCGCGGGTAAAAGGATAATAATAATCTACAGGAGCGATCTACTTTGACACTTGCAGAGAAAATACTGGCAGCACATTCGGGCAGGAGCAGCGTCAGCCCGGGAGAATTTATCAATGTTAAGGCCGACCTGGTGCTTTCTAACGATATCACCACCCCGATTGCCATCAAAGAGTTTAACCGTCTGGGGGTAGAGACTGTCTTCGACCCCAGTAAGATAGTTATGGTGCCTGACCATTTCTGCCCTAATAAGGATATACAGTCTGCCGAGCAGGCGAAAATGATGCGCGACTTCGCCCGCAAGCACAAACTGATTTATTTTGAAGTGGGCGAGATGGGCATCGAACATGTCATACTGCCTGAAAAAGGCCTGGTGCTGCCGGGTGACACCGTCGTAGGGGCCGATTCCCACACATGCACCTACGGGGCGCTCGCTGCGTTTGCCACCGGCATGGGTTCCACCGATATCGCCATAGCTATGGCTACCGGCGAGATCTGGATGAAGGTACCGCCAACCATTAAGTTCGTATTCCATGGCAAGCCGGGCAAATGGGTCGGCGGCAAAGATTTTATCCTGTATACCATCGGCGATATCGGCGTGGACGGTGCCCTCTATTCCGCTATGGAGTTCCACGGCGAAGCTATTGAAACCCTTCCAATGGACGGACGCTTCACTATGTCCAACATGGCCATTGAAGCCGGGGGCAAAGCAGGCCTTTTCCATGTCGACAACACCACCCGCAAGTACCTTAAAGGCAGGGCAACACGGAAATACACGGAATACCGCTCCGACCCGGATGCCGCTTATGCACGCGTAATTGAATACGACGCCGCTAAGATCGAACCTCAGGTTGCCTTCCCGCATATCCCCTCAAACACGCGACCCATCAGCCAGGTGGGGAATATTCTCATAGACCAGGTGGTCATAGGCAGTTGTACCAATGGAAGAATGGATGACCTGCGTCTGGCGGCCCGCATACTCAAGGGTAAAAAAGTTGATAAGCGGCTGAGGTGCATCATCATACCGGGTTCGCAGAAGATCTACCTCGATGCTATGAAAGAGGGCCTCATCAAGAGCTTTATAGAAGCGGGAGCCGTTGTGAGCACCCCAACCTGCGGCCCCTGTCTGGGCGGATATATGGGCATACTGGCGGCGGGTGAGAAATGTGTCTCGACCACCAACCGCAATTTTGTAGGAAGGATGGGACACGTTAAATCTGAGGTTTACCTTACCAATCCTGCTGTGGCGGCAGCCAGCGCCATACTGGGCAGGATAGCAAGCCCGGAGGAAATCACATAATGTCGCGCAAAGGTAAAGTCTTTAAATACGGATCCAACGTAGATACAGATGCCATCATACCGGCCCGCTATTTGAATCTTTGGGAGCCGGCCGACCTGGCCCAGCACTGCATGGAAGACCTGGATGCAGAGTTTATCGGCCAGGTTGAGCCCGGTGACATCATCGTGGGAGAGTTCAATTTTGGCTGCGGGTCATCCCGTGAGCATGCCCCGGTAGCCATCAAAGCATCGGGCATTTCCTGCGTCATAGGCAAAAGCTTTGCCAGGATCTTCTTCCGTAATGCTATCAATATAGGGCTGCCATTGCTCGAATGCGAGGAGGCGGTGGATAATATCAAGAAGGGCGATATAGTGGAAGTCGACCTGGCCACCGGAAATATAACCAACCTGTCCACCGGCAAGAGTTTTACATCCAAGCCATACCCTGATTTTATGATGGAGATAGTCAACGCCGGCGGCCTGGTTGAACATACCAAAAAGAAAATATCCGGAGCGAAATAACTTGAAATTCAATATTGCTGTTCTACCGGGTGACGGTGTAGGTCCCGATGTAATAAATGAGGCTCAGCGCGTACTGCTGGCCGTGGGCCGCCGGTTCGGACATCAGTTCAAGTTCCAAAATGGATTAATAGGCGGCATTTCGATTGATAAATACGGGGAGGCCCTTACCCGGGAAACGCTGGAAATGTGCCGCAGCTGCGATGCTGTGCTTTTAGGCGCTGTGGGCGGCCCCAAATGGGATGATCCCGGTGCTGCAGTAAGGCCTGAAGACGGCCTGCTGGCAATCAGGAAAGAACTCGCTCTGTTCGCCAACCTCAGACCGGTCAAGATGCTGAGCATGCTGGAGAACTCCACCTCTCTCAAGCCGGAGATCGTACGTAATGTCGATATGATCGTTATCCGTGAGCTGACCGGCGGACTTTATTTCGGCAAGCCTAAAAGAAGATGGAGCAACAGCCGGGGACGCAGGGCGATAGATTCCATGTATTACACCGAGGGAGAGATAGACCGCATAATCCGTGTTGGCTTTGAAATAGCCATGACCCGGCGCAAAAAGCTGACATCGGTCGACAAGGCCAACGTGCTGGAGTCCTCCCGGTTGTGGCGGCAGATAGCCACGGAAATTGCGGCTGACTACCCCCAAGTGAAGCTGGACCACATGCTTGTTGACGCCTGCGCCATGCGTTTCATTCAAAACCCCGGCTATTTCGACGTGATAGTAACCGAAAACACGTTCGGAGATATATTGACTGATGAGGCTTCCATGCTGGCAGGATCAATGGGCATGCTCCCTTCGGCCAGCCTGGCCGGTATACCGGGCGGTAAACGCCGGGCTTTCGGTTTATACGAGCCTATACACGGCAGCGCCCCAGATATCGCAGGGATGAACATTGCCAATCCTATAGCTACCATCAAAAGCGCAGCCATGATGCTGCATTACTCGCTGGGGCTCAATAATGAAGCTAAGTCGGTGGAAAACGCCGTCCTTCAGGCGTTGCGTGACGGCTATCGCACCAAGGATATTATGACCGCTGGCATGAAGCAGGTGGGAACTGCCGAAATGGGCAAGTTGATAGAGGAAAGAATTTAGATTTGAGGCTGGATGGTTATGCGGCATGTTGATTTGTACGATACAACCCTAAGGGATGGTGCGCAGCAGGAAGGTATATCTTTTACAATATCCGACAAGCTGCAGATCACTCAGAAGCTCGATGAGCTGGGCATAAAATACATCGAGGGCGGATGGCCCGGATCGAATCCCAAGGACACCGAATTCTTTAAAAAAGCGCGAAGCCTGAAGCTAAAACATGCCACGCTGGTGGCTTTCGGCAGCACACGGCGTGTCGACGTCAGGGTCACCGAAGATGCAGGCCTTCTGGCACTCATAGAATCGGGTGCCAAGGTCGCCAATATTGTGGGCAAAACCAATGACCGCCAGGTAAAACAGGTGCTCGAAACCAGCCTCGTTCATAACCTGGCAATTATCCGCGAATCCATCGCCCTGCTTAAATCCAAGGGCCTGACCGTATTTTTCGACGCTGAGCATTTCTTCGATGGATACAAGTCCAACGTAGCCTATGCTATAGAAACGCTTGCCGCTGCGGTCAAAGGCGGCGCGGACTGCCTGGTGCTCTGCGACACGAACGGGGGTACGTTACCTTCCGAAGCGGCTGAGATTATTACCAGCGTGAAAAAGAAGATAAGTTGTTCTCTGGGCATCCACGCTCATAATGATACAGAGATGGCCGTTGCTGTGTCACTGGCCGCGGTTGAAAGCGGTGTGGAGCATGTGGAGGGCACGATAAACGGCTATGGCGAGCGCTGCGGCAACGCCAATCTGTGCTCCGTTATTCCAGCGTTGCAGCTCAAACTGGGAA
This sequence comes from Dehalococcoidia bacterium, assembly GCA_049513695.1. GTDB lineage: Bacteria > Chloroflexota > Dehalococcoidia > GIF9 > UBA5629 > UBA1162. Next base: position 5,748 of record JBEKVW010000106.1, read on the forward strand.
TCAAATGCATCACAGCCACACAGCTAACACACCTTACCGAAGCATCACGCTTTGTAGCCGAGGTCGCCAATTTGCCGCCTTCATCCTATTTGCCTTACGTGGGAGCCAATGCCTTTCTTCACAAAGCTGGGCTGCACGTCTCAGCCCTCTCCAAATGGGGGGAAAGCTATCAGCATATCGACCCGGCCCTGGTGGGAAACTATCCCAAAGTGGTTATATCGGAGCTGTCGGGCAAGAGCAATATCATTTATAAAGCCAAAGAACTGGGCATTCCTATTCCGCCATATGGCAAGGAAGCACGCCGCATACTCGCTCAGATCAAACAGCTTGAAAGCCTTGGATTCCAATATGAAGATGCCGACGCTTCCTTTGAGCTGCTCCTACTGAGATCGCAGCCAGGCTATAAGCCGCCCTTCGATCTGGTCGATTATATGGTTGTAGTAGAAAGGCACAGGCGTCTGCCTGCTTCTTATGATATAGGAGCACAATTCCTGGCCGAAGCTACCATCAAGGTTAAAGTTGATAACAAACTTATGCATACCGCCTCGGAAGGCAACGGCCCTGTTAATGCGCTGGAC
>JBEKVW010000107.1:0-6253 GCA_049513695.1 Dehalococcoidia bacterium
GGGCTGTTGGCCCAGACCATCAGCCTGGCTGCCCTGAACTACGGCCTGGGATCGATAATGCTGGCCGCCGGGGCCAGCTACCCGGATATCGTCAGGAAAAAGCTGAATATCCCCCATTCGAAGCAGCTTGTCATCGCTATGGCGATAGGCTATCCCGACCCCGACGCCCCTATCAACAGCTTCCGAACTGAAAGGGTCCCCCTGGGCGAGATATGTACCTGGCACGGGTTATGAACTGGCCAGCCTGCTCTCCAGCTTCAGCCCTTCCTCCAGCGGCAGGTCCAGGCCCCTTGAGACTGCCTGCTTGATGGCCTGCACGGTGCGTTGGTCCCAGCCCGCTATTTTATACGCCAGGGACTCAGCTTCGGGAAAGAGCCTTTCCCTCGGCACGATGCGGTTGATCAGCTTCATTTGCAGAGCTTCCTGTGCATTGATGCGGCGTCCGGTCAGCAGGAGGTCTAGCGCCCTGCCGGGGCCGATGGCACGGGGGCCGGTCTGCGTGGCGCCTGCGGCGGAGATGATGCCCAACGCCATCTCAGGAAGGCCGAACTGCGCATCCTCTGTGGCTATCCTGATATCGCAGCACAGGGACATCTCGATGCCTGAACCCAGCACGTAGCCGTGTAATGCTGCTATGACAGGTTGCGGTACGCTTAAAAATCTGCCCCAAACATCCCGCAGCCAGCGGGAACGCCGGGCACCGGTGGGTGAAGGAGCAGACAGGAACTCGCTTAAATCTGCGCCGGCACAGAAAGCTTTTTCACCTGCCCCTTTGAGGATGACCACACGAATCTCCCGATCCTCTTTGACGGCCCCTAGGACTTCATAAAGCTCGTCGCGCATGCGAAGGTTATAGATATTCAGCACCCGCGGACGATTCAGCGTGACAACGACTATTTTATTCTTTTTCTCGTATATTATGGTCTCGTAACCTGTCATAACTCAACCAGTGTTATTACTCGGTAATAGGCTTAACCAACTATTTCCCTTTGAACCGGGGTCTGCGTTTCTCTTTGTAGGCCGTGATGCCTTCGGTCCTGTCAGTCGTAGTGTGCAAAAGGAAATACAGGTCGCCCTCAAGGTGCAGGCCCTGATCGAGCGTCATGTCCATACCCTTCAGCACTGCTTCCTTGCAATATTTGAGCGCCAGGGAGGCTTTGCCCGCCATCTCCCTTCCCATTTCTAGAGCGTATGGCAACAGCTCCTTTTGAGGCAATACCCGGTTAATTAAACCAATTTGGAGGGCGTCCCTGGCTGTAATCGTTTCACCGCTCAGCATCAACTCCATAGCTTTGGCCCTGCCCACCAGGCGCGGCAGCCTCTGCGTGGCGCCGTCCGAGGGGATAAGTCCCTTACTGATATACGGCAGGGAGAAGCGGGCCCGCACCGAAGCCAGGCGGATATCACATGCCAGGGCCAGTTCAAGCCCCATGCCCGAGGCCTCACCATCGATAGCGGCGATGACGGGGCAATTCAAAGCAGCTACCGGACCCGACAGCGAGAAGGTTGACTTTTTGCCGCTCGCAGTACCGGTACAGAAGTCTTTCCGGGCGGCCCCTGTTATTATGACCGCCCGGATGCCCGAATCGAAGTTGATGTCCTTACAGACCTGGCGCAGCTCTTCTGCCAGCCCGGCATCGGCCAGGTTGTTTTTCCCCATGCCGTTAATGGTCAGCAGGGCCAGGCCTTCCGCCGGATGTGTGATCTCCAATTTACCTTTCAAACGGTTATTGCCCTTTTCTATGTTTGAGGCACGGCAGCCTGCACCACAAGCTGCCTGGCCTTAAAGTCCTCGATCTGCTCTTTCGTATATCCGATCTCCAGCAGGACCTCTTCGGTATGCTCGCCCTGCATGGGTGCGGGCCGCATGACCTTGCCCGGCGTCTCCGAGAATTCGGGCACTATGCCCTGCAACTGCACACGTCCGTTCTGCGGATGCTGCTGGAACTCGTAGACGCCGGTATCCATGCAGAACTGGTCTTTGAGCAGGCTTTCCAAGTTCTGTGCCCGCGCAGCCGGCACACCCTTGACCAGAAGGAGCAGTGCCCATGCGCCGGCAGGGGTTGTCAGGAAGCTCTCGGTCAGGATGGCCGTCAGCTCCTTATCGTGCTTCTTACGGGCCCCTGCCGTAGTGAAGAGCGGGTCTCCGATAAGCTTCTTCATGCCCAGCACCTCGCACATCGCAACCCAGTGCTCATCTTTGGTGCAATATACGTAAAGCCAATCGCCGTCGATACCCTGGTACATACGGTTGGTAGCACTCAGCCCCTTGATATCGGGCTTGCCCAGGTCCTTACGTTTCATGCCCTTATATTTAATGAAGTTGCCCGATTGCAGTGTAACGGCGCAGCGCAGAAGGGAGGTCTCTGCGAATTGCCCCTGCCCGGTCTTCAACTTGTGGAAAAGCGCCAGCGATGCGCCGAAGGCGCCCATGAGCGGCCCCATCTCGTCGTTGAGCTGTATCTTGTGGAAGACCGGCGTCTGGCCGAGGCCGCCCTGGCCCTCCATCTGCCCGCTCCATGCCTGTAAGAGGGGGTCATAGCCTGGCCGCTTGGCATCCGGTCCCCTGGAGCCGAAAGCCGGGCTGGATATGTATATGATATCCGGTTTAATCTGCTTGACCGAGTCATAGTCCATGCGGAGCTTCTGCATGATCCCAGGACGGGAATTTTCCACCAGCATGGTGCAGGTGGAGATGAGCTTATAGGCGATATCGCGGGCCCCTTCCTTGCGGAGGTCTATTACAATGCAGCGCTTACCGCGGTTTACACCCATAAAACCCCCGGCCAGCATGCGCCAGGGGTCCCCGTCTACCGGCTCTATCTTGATCACATCAGCGCCCAGGTCGGCCAGCTCGCGGCAAATGCCGGCGCCGGCCAGCATAGTGGTAAAATCTGCGATTCTGACATTTTCAAATGGCATCATTCTCTCATCTCCTACCTGACTACCCCGGCTTTTTTAAGCTCTTTGATTTGCGCTGCACGGTAGCCGAGGGTCCTCAGTATCTCTTTAGTATGTTGCCCAGGCAGTGGCGCCGGCCCTTTTATCTTGCCCGGTGTTTCCGTCAATTCGACCGGGATGCCCATCTCCCTGACCATACCGACACCCGGCTGTTTCAGCGTTTTCACCATATCATTGGCGATGACCTGCGGCTCCTCCATAAAGGCGCCCACCGACTGCACGGGCGCCACGGGTATCTCATTTTCGCGTAGCAGCTCGATCCATTCCTCACGTGTCTTGGTAAGGTAGATATCTTTGATCATGGCCATAACCTGTGCGTTCCTGGGGGGGAAGATCAGGAAGGGTGCGCCCTCGAAGAGGGGATCGGTCAGCCATTCGTCATGCCCCAGTGCCAGAGCGAACAGCGTGAAGAACTTGGGATTGCCCAACCCGGTGAACAGCCATTTGCCGTCCTTGCACTGGTAGGGACGGTAGAGCGGCAGTGGCCCGGTCGGGCCCCATGGCGCCCTGTACATGCCCTCGAAGTCGACCAGGAATTGCCTGAATGTGCCAAGTATGACACGGAACATGGATACATCGATTTTCTGTCCTTTCCCCGTCTGCTCACGCACGCACAGCCCGACTGTGATATCTAGGGCTGCCGCTGCCGCCGAATAGAGGCTGGCCACAGGCAGCACTAAGTAAAGCGGGTGGGTGGCGAAGCCTTGCTCGGTGTAGACTGAGCCCAGCGCACTGACAAGCTGGTCGTAGCCGGCGATATTGGAATAGGAACCCCGCGGGCCGAAGCCGGATATGGAGCAGTAGACAATGCGCGGGTTGATGGCTTTCACCGCTTCGTAGCCGACGCCCAGCTTGTCCATCATACCCGGTTTGAAGTTTTCGATGATGATATCCGACTGCTTTGCCAGGTCCCGCGCAATCTTCAATCCCTCAGGTTTCTTGAGGTCCAGCGTGATGGCCTTCTTGCTGCGGTTCCAGACCATGAAGCCGTCTACATGGCGGTAAGGGTCACCCTCCGGCCTCTCAACTTTGATTACGTCGGCCCCCTGTTCGGCCAGCAATTGCGCCGCAAAGGGGCCAGCGATATATTGACCGAAATCGAGGACCTTAATGCCCGATAATGCTCCGCCCATCAGTGTGTTTACCTCCTTTAAGTAGGTTTGTTGTCCAGCTATGCTCACCAGGTATAACTTATATAAAAAGCCGCGCGCGCCTCCGCCCAACTGTAGGATTGTGATGCGCGGTTATATATAGCACCTTGCCAATCTAAAGTCAACGCCTTCGCAAGAGTGCGAAAAACATGCAAAAATACATACAGAATACCTTGCGTGGCCGCGTTCCTTGCGGTAATATAGGCGGCGAGTGCAGGACGGGATATGACAAAACAAAGGCTGGATATGTTGCTGGTGACCAGGGGCCTGGCCGAAAATAAGGTCAAGGCCCAGGCTGTGATCATGGCCGGCGATGTTTCGGTAAACGGGAATGTTATGACGAAAGCAGGAAGCCTGGTTGCAGAGGATGCACAGGTACAGATGGCCGCTAAATTACCCTATGTCAGCCGCGGTGGTCTCAAGCTGGAGCACGCCCTCGAAGAGTTTAAAATCGGCGTCAAAGGGCTGACCTGCCTGGATGTGGGGGCTTCCACAGGCGGATTCACCGACTGCCTGCTCCAGCGCGGGACGAAGAAGGTGTATGCACTGGATGTCGGGTACGGGCAGCTTGACTACGGGCTGCGCCGGGACAGCCGGGTGGTTGTCATGGAGAAAGTAAATGCACATTTCCCCTTCGAGCTGCCGCAGAAGGTGGATTTGGCCGTCATGGACCTCTCTTTCATATCCGTGACCAGTGTGATACCCAATATATTTCCTCACCTGAAGACCCCGGGCGACATGGTGATCCTGTTCAAGCCCCAGTTTGAGGCTGATAGGGCCGACGTCGGCAGGGGCGGTGTAATCAAAGACCCGGCGGTCCATGCCGGGACCATAGCCAACTTGATCGTTTGGATGAACCAAAACAGTTTAAGGTTGCTTAATCTTTCGGCTTCGCCCATACTGGGAGCCGAAGGGAACAGGGAATTTCTAATATATATGAGGCCGCTAAAATATGAGATTCAGTAAAATCGAGCTGAGCCAACTTGGAATCGTTATGCTGATCATGGGGTTTTGCTTTTCCTTCGGATGGTTTTTTAACCGCGAGGGCGAACCCTTCTCCACTAACCTGATGAATTTCTTCGTCTACGTGCTGGTCAGCATTGTGGCCATAGGCTTCGGGTTCTTCTGTCACGAGGTTGCTCACAAGCTGGTAGCGCAAAGGTACGGCTGCTGGGCGGAATTCAGGATCTGGAAGCCGGGACTAATACTGGCCATCGCTACCTCCATCCTGAGCTTCGGCACATTCATCTTTTTGGCACCCGGGGCTGTGAATACCGTCTCTTCCCGTGAACTGAGTGTTAAGGAGGAGGGGCATATTTCATGTGCAGGGCCGGTTGCCAACCTGGTGCTGGGGGTGCTGTTTTTTATCATGTATGCCTTCCGTTATTCGTGGGGCCTGGCTGGGGATTTCCGCTGGCACGTGGAAATACTTGGCCTCACCTTAAACTCATATCCGTTCAACATTTTCACACTCATCGGCAAGTTCGGGTTTCAGCTGAACTGGTGGCTGGCGGCCTTCAACCTGATACCCTTCGGACCTCTGGACGGTGTGAACATCTTCCACTGGAATAAAATTGTGTGGAGCATCCTGGTCGTGCTGGCATGGGGCTTCCTCATACTGTCGGCCTTCGGAGTGTTCACCCTGTGAAAAATTCTTCCGTCATCCTTTGTGCCGATGAACTGATGATCGCCGGGGAGGTATATATCCCCGAGGACTGCGAAAAATCTTATCCTGCAATTTGTATCTGCCACGGCATACCTGCCGTACCGTATAACCCGGATGAAAAGGGCGGCTACCCCGAGTTGGCTGCCAGGTTCTGTGAGGCGGGCTTCGTTTCAATGGTCTTCAACTTCCGCGGCTGCGGTACCAGCCAGGGCAATATCGATATGCTGGGCTGGACGCACGACCTGGCCGCGGCAGTCGACTTTTTAAATATGCTGCCTGAAGTCGACAAGTCCAGGATATGCCTGCTCGGCTCATCGGGGGGTGCAGCCGTTAGCGTTTACGTTGCCGCCAACGACCCCAAGATACACGCTGTGGCAACCTTCGCCTGTCCGGCTGAGTTCAATTTCATGGCTACAGGCCTGACTGCCGAGTCCTTGATAAGCAGGTTCAGAGAGATCGGCGTCATCAAAGACCC
>JBEKVW010000108.1:0-6085 GCA_049513695.1 Dehalococcoidia bacterium
AGGACGGCCAGATATATTATTCGCTCCAGTGAAATGCTTGATAATCGATCAACGATGGGCTATCATAGCAGGATATTTTAGACAGGCAGGGAAAGAATATCTAACATGAGATACAGGTCCAACGATGGTGATCTGACCCCCATTATAATCCTCATCATATTGAACTTCCTGGTATATATCGCCGTTAATATCGCTCATTTTGCAGGCGGCAGCATAATACAGTACCTGGCGCTCTCCAGGTCGACTTTCTTTACGTACCCCTGGACTATTTTCACGTACATGTTTACGCATCAGGACTTTTTCCATATCCTGTTCAACATGCTGACACTCTATTTCTTCGGGCAATTCCTCAACCGGCTAACCGGGACCAGGATATTTTTAACTATCTATTTCATCGGTGGCCTGGTGTCGGGCCTGGTCATACTCCTGCTATCATCCGCCCTGTCCTCCACTATAGGCGCTTCGGGCGCCATTTTTGCGCTGGGCGGGACGCTGGCGGTGCTCACACCGCAGCTAAAGGTTTTCATTTTTCCCATACCCGTGGCGATGCCCCTGTGGGTAGCCATACTGATCACCTTCCTGATACTGGCACTAATACCAGGAGTCTCGTGGCAAGGACACCTGGGAGGCCTGCTGTTCGGCTTGCTTGCGGGATGGTACCTGCGCAGAAGGTTGCGCATTATCATTTAATAACTTGTCCGGCCGTACCTGTCTGTGTGCCTTTTTATCTCTGACCGATTGGAGGCATGTCTGGAGCGTCATCCTTGCCCTTAAGCGCTTCCCGCTGCTTTTTCTGCTCCTGCTCCAGGTATTCGATGGCGAATTCGCTGAATTTAATAACCCTGCCGTTTCTGATGCGCTTTTCAGGCTGCTCTATATAGATATTGAACATATCGTCCAGGTCGACTTCCACGCAAAGGTCGAGGATGACCTTCTTCCCCCATTCAAAACCTTCCCTGAAAGGGTTCTTGTCATGGTACTCGGGCTGGTGAACGTCGCTAAACAGGATTTTGAATTTTCTCATGACCTCCTCATTATCGCCTGATTAAAATTATAGAAGTTGGCAGGTGAAACGTAAACCATAGTGTGAAACATCTATCGCCGCCCCTATTGCAGCTTAACCGAGGGGAATGGTTGTCCCGCTTGCCAAAGCTATAAGTTTACCCTCAGGGTCGGTGACCTTGATCTCCGAAATACAGACGCGCTTGCCCCTTTTAACCACCAGGCACTCGGCGATCAGTTTATCATTCTCTTTGGCAGCGGCTATGAAATGAATATTAAGCTGAGAAGCTACGTTGGGCGTGCCTACCGAGTTGGTGGCATAGGCGAAGGCCTGGTCGGCGATTGCGCTAATAATACCTCCGAAGATCGTGCCGTTGAAGTTGATATATTCGGGCTTCATCTTCATCTCCACCCTGGCGAAGCCGTCCGACAGCTCCGTTAACTTCATGTTGAGGAAGGATGCGATGGGCTCGTTTTTGCCCAGCTCTTTCAGCCTGTCTATTATATCCGTCACACACTTTATCCGATGCAGAGAAGTGACTCCTATGTTATCATATTACCCGGCCATTTTGCCTGCTATAAACGTAGATTTTTGCCGGGTTAAATGGTTATTAATCGTCGTCTCAATGCCTCCAATGCTGCTATTATTAACCTGTAACGTCCGCAGATGAGAATTTCCAGTGAATGCCGTGAATGCCTGCTGAAGCTGGCCAATCAGGCCTCCAGGCTGGCTGCTGAAGAGGGGACCCTCCGGGAAGCTGCCAGGCAAAAGGCCGAACAGATACTGGAGGAGAGGCTGAAGCCTGGTGCGGTTTCCATCGTGGTAGCCTCTGCCATGCATGTCGCTGTTAAAGAGGCCAGCGGCAACCCTGACCCTTACCGCCGCATGAAGGATATCGAGATTGAGACAGCCCGCAAGCTATTCGAATTAGTTAAGTCCGACTATAAAGAGGATTTCAGGGAATATTTGAAGCTGGCCGCCCTGGGCAACGCCATCGACTTTTTCAGGCCTATTGAGGAGGTCAGGGAGGAGATAACAAAGAATCGCCTGACGTTTGCTATCGACGATTCCCGCTTACTTGAAAGCAAAGTGAAAAAGTCCGAAAATATCCTCTACCTGGCCGATAATGCCGGAGAAATTTATTTCGACCTGCCGTTATTGAAGCTGATGAGGAGATACAGCCGCACCGTATACGTAGTCAAACAAGACCCTGTGCAGAATGACATAACGCCGGAGGAAATCAAGAGGGCCGGAATAGAGCAAGCAGTGGGTGAAGTAATGACGACCGGCACGGCCACGCCGGGCATCGACTTCTCACAGGCCTCGGATGATTTCAAGCGTGCTTTCGAAAGTGCTGATTTTATCTTCGCCAAGGGTATGGGCTATTATGAAACATTGGAAGAATTGCCAGCCGGGGGAAGGATATTCTTCTGCTTCAAGGCAAAATGCAGTCCCGTGGCCAGATCGCTGAAAGTCCCTTTGAACAGCTACGTAGCCCTGTTGCATTAGTTGAAGAGTGGTATTATGGCATTTGAAAGGCCGGATATAATAAGACCGCCCAGCGAGCATGCCAGCTATTACCTGCCCCTGACGTCCGGATGCTCGAATAACTCCTGCTCCTTCTGCAATTTCTCCTTCTCACAGCTCGGCATCAGGGACCTGCAGGATGTTAAGCAGGAGATCGATGCCGTGTCCCTCTATTTCAACCACGGTGTCCGTGTGCCGGGACAGCCCGATATCATCTACATGATCCTCAGGCGCTGGGACGGCAAGAAAGTCTTCCTTCAGGACGGGGACGCGCTGGTTTACCCCTATGCCAGGCTGGTTGAAGCGCTACAGTACCTGAATGAGAAATTTCCGGGATTAGAGCGTATAGCCAGTTATGCTACTCCTCAGGATATTCTCAGGCGCAGCGTGAACGAGCTCAAAGCCCTGAATAAACTGAAGCTGGGCATCCTGTATATGGGCGTGGAGAGCGGTGACGATGACGTGCTGACTCACATACATAAAAACGCAACTCATGCGGAGATGGTGCAGGCGGCTGCTAGAGTGAAGGAGTCGGGCATTCTGCTTTCGCTGACCGTAATCCTGGGTCTGGGTGGTGTTAAGGGCAGCCGCAGGCATGCGCTGGAAACCGCCAGGATATTGACGGAGTTGGACCCGGACTATGCCGGCGCTCTGACTTTGACACTCATACCGGGCACCCCCCTATATGAGGAGTGGGAGCGCGGTGAATTCGACCTGATCACCCCCTTCGATTCGCTGCAGGAGCTGCGCACCATAGTGGAAAATTCCACGTTCAGCAACTGCTTTTTCAGCTCCATGCACGCTTCGAACTACTATGCGATAAGGGGGACCATGCCTGCCGACAAGGCGAAAGTGCTGAAGCAGTTGGATACTATACTTGCCAGGAAAGACCCCGCCCTGCTGCGCCCCGAGTTTTTGAGGGGCTTGTAAGCTGTAGCCCTGAATTGGTCTATAAAATGGAAAGGGCCGCAGTTTACGTAGGGAGGTACCGAAACTGCGGCCCGGGCACGACTTAAATTATTTAGTTAAGGTTCATTACGTTTGAGAGCGATCCAGGCAGGGTCCTCTCGACGGTGATAGTCGAACCCACACCCGGTTTTATTTGCATAGTAAAAGTGCTATTGGCTGTCAGGTTGTCGGAGAGGGTCTGGCCGGTTCCAAGGTCGTTGAAGACAATGGTAATCTGGCATTGCGCTCCCGGCTGCAGCATGTTGGAGCTGTTATCGCTGTTGCCTGTGAAAGCGGTTGCCCATTTCACATTGTTCAGGTAAGAGCCCTTGGTTGCCAGGCTGATGACGCATTTGTTGGTGGCGTTGGAGGTGCCATCACAAGGGGTCATATCGATGGGGTTGCCGGCGGGCGTATTCCTGACGGTTACTATCAGGCTGCTGACATTTTCCTCATCGGCGCTTTTGGCGATGACAGCGCCGGAAACCTGTAGATTGCTCTGCGCTTCATTTAGGCCCGCATAGATAGTGGCCTTGCCCTGCTCGGCTGAAAACAGGCCGGCGCTCAGTACGGCATAGCCGAAAACCGCCGCTACGGTAACAAAGGCTATTAAAATAATAGCTGTTTCCAGGCCCGTCATACCCTTCTGGTCTTTTAACAAATTCTTCACTGCTTTCATTCGATCACCACGCTATTTTATTTTGATTTACTTACATAATACATAGGCATTTAACGCGGGAGAAGACCCTAAAAGTACAATGTCAATGACCCATTAGTCCCATATTGATGTAATAAAATGGTACTTTTTCAGATTCGTCGCAAACGTGACCCGTATAAGGTCAGTGAAAAAAACGCCGATTGACCGGTCAGTTAAGTTTCATTACATTGAAAGGCCCGTCGCATACTGTGTAACAGCGAAGGCTGAAACCTCCGATCAAAGGATTGCTTCAGCCGATCGCAATCGGCTTCGCAATGACGTGTTTAGGTCGCTTTGCTCGCAATGACCTGTTAAGTCGCTGCCGGACGCTAGATATGCTCGATGACCTCACAGAGGTTGTGGATAACGATGCAGTCACAGGTATTGGAGCTGCCTTTGCGGTCTATGAGCATGGGTTTGATGCCCACGCCCCTGGCGCCCTTGATATCCTGCTCGTACTGGTCCCCTATGAAGACCGCTTCGTGGGCGGAGACGCCCGTCCTCTGCAGGGCAAGCTGGAATATTTTGGGGTGGGGCTTGTCGTAGCCGACCTCGAAGGAAGTCACCTTAAAATCGAGGTAAGGATCGAAGCCCAGCTCTGTACAGTAAGAATCGATCTCCTGCCCGATATTGGAGATTAGGCTGATTTTCAAGCCCTTTTCCTTCAGCGCCTTCAATATGGGAAGGGCGTCGTCGAAGGCTACGAACTTGAAGCCCCTGGCAAAGGCCTTGGCCAGCATCTGCAGGGCTTGGTCGGGCGTGGGTGGGGGCTCGACATTTCTCAGAATGCGTATCCCGTAGCCCTTGTAGGTCTCCAACTTTTCCTTCTCAGGACGTTCACGGATGGGAGATTTGAAGTTCTCCAGCCGCCAGTAGGTATCGGCATCGGGCAGCGCCTCGTCTATCTGTTCCGGGGTCACATTTATACCCAGCTCTTGCGCCGTCTGGGCATAGTACTCGTCACGGGGCGGGTCGAAATAGGCCAGCGTGTTGAAGAAATCGAAACAGACGGCTTTTATCATGGCTATTTAAAATTATGGTTTCTATCTGCCGCAAATGTCAATTCCCCAGGGCCGGATCGGTGGGCGTGGTTTTCGGCTGTTTGGTCCTCATGCCCCATTTCAGCTTGGCGTACATTATGAGGGCGGCCAGCAGCGACGTGATGCAGTTCCACATAGTCACCGAGAGCAGTCCCAGGGAGATGCCGTAAGAGAGCCAGCAGAGCGTGCTGACCAGCCACAGGCAGAGGAACGGCAGGCTTATCTCGTAGGCTGTTTTATAGCGGAACAGCTTCCATACCTGAGGTACGATGCTTATATTGCCGATTAACCCCGCTGTTAAACCCAGTATTTCCTGCCAGTGCATATGATTTGCCTCCCTGCGATTATTGAAGTCGAGTTGAAATGCTTTCTCTTCGAGACGATGCCGGATTATACCACTGGCCCTACGTCATTGCGAGCGAAGCGAAGCAATCCTTTGATCGAAGGCACGATGCTTGCAGCAATGCCATAAGATTGCCACGTCGCCCTTCGGGCTCCTCGCAATGACGTGTTTATCCAGGTCATTCCCCTTGACATTAATCGGCCCTCTTGCTTAATATGCTACGGACAAAATGAAACTCACTGTAATCGATGCCCTCAGCCTCAGCGACGCCTGGTTCCAATGTCTCAAGACCGCCCTTTTCGACGGCAGGGAATATGTCATCGAACAGGGCAGCTTCGAGGGCATGCGCCGCAGGGAGATCGAACTGGTGGCCATTAATATCAGCAAGCCCGGCATCAGGCCTCTTAGTCCAGACGTGCCCACCGGGGTGCCCCTGCCCACCACCGACGAGGTCATCGACGAATACATGATCTACCTTATGACTCCTCACCGTGAGGAGAACGAGGAATATACTTACGGCGAGTTCC
>JBEKVW010000109.1:0-5870 GCA_049513695.1 Dehalococcoidia bacterium
AAGCAATCCGTCCGATCTTGGGGAAATATTTACGCCGCGCCATATAGTTAAGACAATGGTGAAGCTCTTGAACCCCGAAATAGGCGAAAAAATCTACGATCCGTATTGCGGCACAGGAGGAATGCTGATTGTGGCATTCAAGCATCTTATGAATACAATGCCACGCAATGCGCACAATATAGCCACGCTCCAACAAAGTACAATCTACGGGGCGGACCTAACAAAAACCGCCAGCATCGCAAAAATGAACATGATATTGGCTGGGGATGGACATAACAACATTGTCCGCGAGGATAGTTTGGCACACCCGATTGATAATATATATAAAATCGTACTCACGAACATGCCATTCGCTCAGACCACAAGGTACGGCGATAAATATGCAATCCCTAGTAGAAATGGTGACATAATCTGCCCCCAGCATTGCTTCCGAGCGGTGAAACCTGGGGGAAGAATGGCGGTTATCGTGCCGGAGGGGTTTTTATCTAATACGAATCCAAAGGCGTATCAGGACGTAAGGCAATACCTGCTTGAGAATGCGAATCTGAAGAGTATTATTTCTCTTCCAAGAGGAGCATTTGAGCCTTATAACCGGGCGAAAGCCAACATTCTCTACTTCACGGATGTAAAACAATCCAAAACGAAGGGTCATTATTGGTACTTCGACGTTAGGAACGACGGCTACACACTTGACAAGAAGCGCAAGCGAATCGAAGGCGGCAATGATCTTGAGCTAGTGTTATCAGAAAGCAATCTTGAGAATCAGGCGGAGGAATATCTTGCCTCTATCGGGGTCGTGCGAATTGATGTAGACAGGGTTGTGCGAAACAATTATGCGCTTAATGCGGCCCACTATAGAGAACCCGCTGGCCTCAAGCCTAAATATACAACTATATCATTTGGCGAACTATTCGAGCCCTCCGGGGTGGATAGAATTGGCGATGCCAAAGACGCTCCAGTTATGTCGATAACAATGCGGCTGGGTTTGATTGATCAGAGCGAGAAATTCCAAAAGAGAATTGCCAGCGCAGATATATCCAACTACAAGAAGGTTTTTAGAAATGAGCTGGTTGTGGGATTTCCAATAGATGAAGGGGTGCTAGGCTTTCAACTCAAATACCCATATGCGGCTGTTAGTCCGGCTTACACAATATGGAAACTAAAGCGTCATGACATTGACTTGAGATTTTTAGAAATGTTACTTCGTTCACCACAGATGCGCTCGGTTTATCGGGTGAAGTTCCAAGGTGTTGTGGATCGCAGAAGGAGCATTGAACCGGATGTATTTCTCGGAATCCGATTCCCAATTCCTCCTGTTGAAGTGCGAGAGGAGATTGTTAAGAGGCGGGACGCAATAGATGAAGCCATAAGAGATATAAGACTCTTGGAACAGGACATAGAGAACGGCATAAGCAGTCTCTGGGAAGGTGGCGGTGAGATCACCGATAGCAACATTCCCATGCGGTGCCCGGTAGGCTCACTAGCGACCAGCGGATTGAAGAAGCGTTTCCGCAAACTGTCAAAGAACTGGAAGGCAGATACGTGTCTGCTGTCTAATATAACCACAAAATCAATGCACCCGGCTTACCAGCAAATCATCGGGATGGGAGAGGCCGCAATCCCGCTTATACTTGAAGAATTGTACAATGGTGACTGTGCGGATTGGTTCTGGGCACTGACTGCCATAAGCAGTGAGAATCCCATTACGAGCGAACAAGCAGGTGATATAAAGAAAATGTCAGAGGCATGGATCGAATGGGGCAAACTCAAGGGTTACCTGAAAGATTAGATTCGCAACATGAGGCGGCATTACCAAACTTAATAAAGTCAGGATATCAAGTAACAAGTCCGCGTACGCCGCAATACAACTGTATTGCATATGCCGGTGCCGATACGACAAAAAAATGGGACTGCGGTGGACTTCCTCGGCCAGGTTATTATTGGCCGCCTGGTGCTACACGTGGTGCTAGCATAGAGGCGCTTGTCAGTGCTTTTCAATGCATAGGCTTTGAGTTCTGTAATAGTAACGATTGTGAAACTGGCTATGAAAGAGTAGCCTTGTACGTTGACAAGGAGGGCAAATGGACACACGCAGCTAGGCAACTGGCCGATGGAAACTGGTCGAGTAAACTGGGTGACTGCGAGGATATACGACACCCTACTCCAGAAGCACTAAGTAACGGTGTCTATGGGCGAGTAATACACTATATGAGACGTACTCTTGGCGAAGGGGCGATGAATAAGAAAAAGTCTCAGAGTAATCAGAATAAAATGATGAAGAGGTGACTAAACCTACTGTCAGGAATGTGCCATCACATACATCTTTAGAGTTTTGAAGGCGGCGGTTCTTATTAATACCAAAGCTTGCAAATCAAAAACTCTGACCTTACGATTCCGATCTAGCCGATAGTCAAGTGGATTTGTCAAGTATAATATATTAATTATGAGGCAGCCGCATGAATATCCCCACCATAATCCCTGGCAATCTCTCCATCGTTTTCCTGTATAAGGAGGTTAACGCATTTGAAATATATACCTGGCAAGACCACCTTGAAGCTTCAGCCCTCGGGCGCTGTGGTCACCAGCGGCCCAGACGGCATATCCTTCACCGGAGTGGACTCCAGTCAGGTTGAGATCATGTGGCAGGGAACCACGCAGTAAGCTTATGGATATACTGGGGGGGCTGAACCCGGCGCAGAAAGAGGCTGTGCAACATATCGAGGGGCCGATCCTGATCCTGGCCGGACCGGGCAGCGGCAAGACGCGTGTCATTACGCATCGCATAGCCTACCTTGTGAAGACCACCGGGGTAAGCCCGCGCCGCATCATGGCCGTTACCTTCACCAATAAGGCCGCTCGTGAGATGAAAGAACGCCTGCAGAAGCTGCTGGGGAAGATTGCAGAGAACGTCACCGCAGGCACCTTTCACGCCATTTGCGCACGCATTTTGAGGCAGGACGGCAAGCCGGTCGGCCTCGAAACCAATTTCGTGATCTATGACGAGGATGACCAGCAAAGCCTGGTCAAGCAGTGCCTTCAGGACCTGGACCTGGATCCACGGCAGTATAACCCGCAGAAGATCCGCAATGCCATCAGCTACGCTAAAAGCCAGCACCTGACGCCCGCCCGGCTGGCCAGCCAGAACGCCGGGCACTGGGACGAGGTGATCTCACGCGTCTACGAGCGTTACCAGGAGCAACTCGGGCAGAGCAACGCCGTCGATTTCGACGATCTTCTTATGAAAGTAGTGCAGCTGTTCGAGAAGCATCCCGAAGTACTTGAGAAATACCAGTCCCGCTATCTGCATCTGCTGGTGGACGAGTTTCAGGACACCAACATCACCCAGTATAAGCTCATCCGCATGCTGGGTGGTAAGCACCGCAATGTCTGCGTGGTGGGCGATCCCGACCAGTCCATCTATTCCTGGCGTTTCGCCGATATACGCAATATCCTGAGCTTTGAGAAGGATTATCCCGACGCCAGGGTCATAGTACTGGAGCAAAACTACCGCTCCACTAAAAATATCCTGGAAGCCGCCTCGGGAATCATTTCCGCCAATAAAAAGCGCAAGCAGAAGAAGCTCTGGACAGCCAACACCGAAGGTACACCTATTTTTGTGGTCAAGGAATACGACGAGCAGAGCGAGGCGCAATTCGTGGTCAATGAGATATTGCGGCTTACGAGCAGCGACGGCATCAAGCCCGGCGACTGCGTGGTGATGTACCGCACCAATGCACAGTCACGCGCTGTGGAAGAAGCCTTCATGCGTTACGGCATCAAGTACAGGCTGGTGGGGGGCACCCGTTTTTACCAGCGGCGCGAGATCAAGGACTTCATCGCTTATTTGAGGGTCATCCATAACCCCTTCGACAACATCAGCCTTACCCGCATTATCAAGGTCCCGGGCCGCGGCATTGGCCCCAAGACCCTCTCCGACCTGACCAATTGGGCACGGGACAATAACCTCTCGCTGTTCGCCGCCATGAAGGCCGTCAGCGAGGGCGGCGGGCCGGGTTTCGGCTCCCGCATAAGCGCCGCCGTTACCGGGTTCTACAAGATGCTCAATGACCTGATCGTCGAGAGCCAGCAATTAAGCATCGTCAACCTCATGGATGCGGTGCTGGAAAAATCCGGCTACCGCGATGCGATCAGGGAGGAAGACGACGGCGAGGAGCGCTGGGAGAACATCCTGGAACTGCGCACCGTCGCTATGGACTACGACGAATTACCACCTGGAGAGGGGCTCTCCCCGTTTCTGGAGCAGGTGAGCCTGGTAGCCGACGCTGACGAGATCGAAAATAAGGAAGACACCACCACGCTTATAACGTTGCACCAGGCCAAAGGCCTGGAATTCCCGGTCGTTTTTATCGTGGGCATGGAGGAAGGACTGCTGCCGCACCGCAGGTCCATGGAAGAAGGCGGGGAAGAGTTGGAAGAGGAGCGGCGGCTCTGCTATGTAGGTATCACACGGGCGGAGAAACACGTCTACCTGCTGCATACCGCCCGGCGAAACATCTACGGGGCCAGCTCGGAGAGCATTCCATCCAGATTTTTCGACGATCTACCCGGCCATCTGATTGAACGCAAGGGCTTAGCGGGCGTAGGGGAACACTTGGCCGGGCGGATCGAAAGCCGTGCCAGGCAAAGATACGATGATGACGGCGGTATTAATATCGCCGACCTGCTGGCCCAAAAGAGGCAGGCCCAGCAGCAGACAAAGGAGATGATCTCTTTGAATCCCGGCGACCGCGTCCATCACACTAAATTCGGCGAGGGCCAGGTGATCGGCATCAAGCCTACTGGGCAGGATAAAGAGGTTATCGTAGCTTTCGAAGGCACCGGTGTGAAAAAGCTGTTGCTCAGCATGGCCCCGCTGGAAAAAATACCATAGTCTACTAAATATAAGTTGACCGATATGGACCTTTTAGAGGGCCTCAACTCCGAGCAAATAGAAGCGGTAAAAACCCTGGAAGGACCCCTGCTGGTCCATGCCGGTCCGGGCAGCGGCAAGACACGCGTCATCGTCCACCGCATCGCCTACATGGTACTGGAGGCCAAAATCAAACCCCGCCACATACTGGCCGTGACTTTTTCCAGGAAAGCAGCAGGAGAAATGCAGAAACGGTTGGAAGAACTGCTCGGAGAAACGGCCTCTTTGCTTACCGTAAGCACTATTCATTCGGCCTGCCTGCGCATTTTGCGACGGGAGGGGATACCCGGCCTGGGAACGGCCTTCGAAGTCTACGATGAAGAGGAACAGAACAAGCTCATCAGACAATGCATGGAAAAGGCCGGGCTCAGTATCGAGGACAACGACCTGCGCAGGTTCAAGGGCATGATAAGCTACGCCAAGATAAATATGATCGGCCCCGACTCCGTTGTCCCCGGCTCTGCCGGCCGATTCGACGATGCCTCTGCTGCCGTCTATCGCAGTTACCAGAGTGAGCTTAAGAGGCAGAGGGCGTTGGACTACGATGATATGCTCATCTCTACCCACAGGCTTCTCAAAGAGAATGAGCCTGTGCTAAAGAAATATCAGCAGCTTTACAGGTATATCCTGGTAGACGAGTTCCAGGATACCAGTAGCCTTCAGTATCAGATCATCAGGCTGCTGGGGTCGGGGCACCGCAATGTCTGTGTGGTTGGCGATCCCGACCAGACCATCTACTCCTGGAGGCAGGCTGAGATACGCAATATCGATCACTTTCGCAAAGATTTCCCCGGCACCCGGGTCATAGGCATGGATGAGAACTACCGGTCTACCCGGGCCATTGTAGACGCCGCCAACGCGCTGATCTCTCATAACAGCCGACGTAAGGAAAAACAGCTAACAACGTCCCGTGAAGAGGGAACCAAAGTGGCCGTAGTAA
>JBEKVW010000110.1:0-5526 GCA_049513695.1 Dehalococcoidia bacterium
ACGGGGATAAAGATCATGGCCGTAACGATCAGTATCACCATGGCGTAAGTAGTCATGCCTTCCGCAGCCAGTATGTACTTGAAATAGTAGATGGCGATGGCGCTGACTATGGTGATGGCCAGGATATGCAATACGTATGTAATCAGTATCAGCACATAAGGACGATTCTTAAAGACTTCGGTATAAGTCTTGACGAAGCTCATCGTCTTGGCCGGTTTCAAGTGCACCGGCTCTTTTACCGTAAATATGGTAATCAGTGCGGAGACCAGCATCACCGCACCGAAAACGATGCCCATTAGCACAAAACCCAGGTTCTTGTCCGGCGCCAGACCTACTATTGGCAGGGCCAAGCCGGCGCCCAGCAATGTACCCACCGCAGCGAAGCCGAAACGGTATCCATTGAGAGACGATCTCTCATTGTAGTCAGCCGTGAGCTCGGGCGCCAGGGAAGAATAGGGGATATTCACCGTCGAGTACGCCGTGCACAGGATAATATAAACAACCATAACGTAGACAAAAAGCGTCATCTGGCTTATTCCGGCGCCGGCAACGAGGACTGGATTGGTGAACATAACCACCATAGCGATGAAAAGGGGGATAACGCCTCCCAGCATGAAAGGCCTGCGTCTGCCCATTTTTGTCGCCGTTTTGTCGGAAATAAAGCCTATAATAGGGTCATAGAAGGCGTCCCACAGCCTGCCCACCATCAACGCTATGCCAGCCAGAGCAGCCGAAAGGCCCACCGAATCAGTAAGGTAGTTCATCAGCACAAAGGCTGTGGCTGTGAAAAACAGGTTCCCACCAAAGTCGCAGACGCCGTAGCCTAGCTTCACTCCCACCGAAAGCTTCTTTTCTTCCATCATAAACTCCTCATGGTTAGCAATAGAAAACTATTTCGCCCGGCCGTGTCTTGAGACGAAGGCACACGACAAGTTTAAATCCAATGTAGTAGACCTCGTAAGGCTACCAATATAAGGATTATGTATTTTATCCCACATCTGTACACTAATCTATAGTATTATCAGAATTTACGTTTCCACTCTTTGGGCCAGCGCTCAATGACCACTTTCTTTTGTGTAAAGAATTCCACGGCATCCATGCCCTGCCCATGTAAATCGCCAAAGAAGCTCTCTTTCCATCCCGTGAAAGGGAAAAAGGCCATGGGTGCGGCAATGCCGAGATTGATTCCTATATTGCCGGCAATAACTTCGTAGCGGAACTTGCGTGCTGCAGGCCCGCTACTGGTGAAGAGACAGGCCATATTCCCATATTTGCCGCTGTTGATCATGGCTATAGCCTGGTCCAGGTTATCTGCGTGCATCATTCCCAGAACCGGGCCGAAAATCTCCGTTCTGACGATCTCACCATCAGGAGGCACATCCTGTAGAATAGTCGGGCGTACGAAGTTGCCGTGCTCGTATCCGGGGATACGGGTATTGCGCCCGTCCACCAGAATCTTCGCCCCCTCTTGCTGCCCTTTTCCGATCAATGCTTCAATGCGTTCTTTGCTCTGCGGCGTGATCACCGGTCCCATCTGCACTTTCTCATCGAGGCCATAGCCAACTACCCTGCTGCTGGCAGCTTCGGTAATGGCCTCCGTAAAAACTCCACGCCCTTCGCCTACTGTTATCACCAGTGAAGCGGCCAGGCAGCGCTGGCCGGCGCAGCCGAAAAGGCTGTCAGCGATAATACGCGTAGAGGTATCCATGTCGGCGTCGGGCAGAACCACCACCGGATTTTTGGCCCCGCCCTGGCACTGAGCGCGTTTGCCGTTGGCCGTGGCCCGGCTGTAAATGTACCTGGCCACCGGCGTTGAGCCTACAAAGCTGACGGCCCGTATGGCCGGATGGTCCAAGATTGCATCAACCGCAACTTTAGAACCGTTCACGAGGTTAAGCACCCCAGCCGGCAACCCCGTTTTCTCCACGAGATGGAATATCTTCTGCATGGTCAGAGGAACTCTCTCCGAAGGTTTTACGATGTACGTGTTTCCGCATGCTATGGCATATGGCAGGAACCAGAAAGGGACCATGCCGGGGAAATTAAAGGGAGCGATCACTGAGCAGACGCCCACCGGCTGTCGGATCATAAACTCGTCTATGCCGGGGGCGATATCCTCTGAATTATAGCCCTGCATCAACAAAGGTATACCGCAGGCAACCTCCACATTTTCGATCAGGCGGCGTATCTCGCCTCTGGATTCATCGATGGTCTTCCCGCATTCCATTGTGATCGTGCGTGCAAGCTCTTCGAAATTCTCCTCCAATAGATTCTTCAGTTTGAAGAGAAACTGTATACGGTCGGTAGGGGGCGTTTGTCTCCATCGTGTAAAAGCATTGGAAGCCGCTTGAGAGGCCAGGTCTATGTCAACCGCCGGTGAGAGCGGAACGCATCCCAGCACCTCGGCCGTGGCCGGATTGACCACATCCTGATAATCAGCGCCACTGGAAGGCTGCCACTTTCCCCCAATATAGTTAAGGATTTCACAAGTATTACCCACAGATGAACCTCCTGGAGTGCTCGATAGCTTATTTCAAATCGTCCGGCTTCACCTCGTGTCCTGTTTTAGACGATTCCAGCGCTGCCAGAGCGAACTGCAATACTGCTTTACCAGTTGGGCCGTCGAGGACCGGCTTGCCACCCGTTTGAATAACATCGATCATATGCCGTGTGCAGTCAATGAAACTGTCTGCCCAGTCCACCCGGGGCACCTCACAGGCCGTCGTTTTCCCATTGCAAAAGATCATCAGCTCGGGCAGATCAACGGTACGAGTAGTATAGCGGTTGATAAAAATGGTTCCCTTGTCGCCGATGATTTCAATTCTGTCATCATCGACATAATATTTAGATTCTATTTGCATTTTGGGAGTATGCTCGACATCGAACATTCCGTAACGCCTATTGCCTTTGAACTGAAATGAAATCACCGCAGGCGCATCCAGGTTGATGCCGGGTATAACAGCAGAATGGTCTATCCAGGCATGTACCCTTTTGACCGGACCCATCAGGTAATATGCCAATGAGAAGAGATGGTATCCGTGATCGAAAACAAGTGGGCCGCCGCCGCATTTTTTTTCGTTGAAACGCCAGACCCAGGCACTTAAGGGAACGTCCCAGCCATTTTCAGTTTTACCGGTATTGACGTGCATGCGCAGCATCTGTGGTTCCCCTATCTCTCCAGCTTCAATCATTTTTTTGGCCTGTAAGGCAGGGGGATAGAATACAAACGTTTCATAGATCCGCAACAAGACGCCGGCCTTCCGCGCCGCTTCTATCATGCGGTCTGCGTCGGCGATGCAGGTCGCCATAGGTTTTTGCACGCTGACATGCTTGCCTGCCCTGCAGGCAGCTATGGTCATCTCGGCATGAAGGTGATGCGGCACGAGCAGCTCGACCAAGTCTATGTCCCTGTCGTCCAGCAACCTGTTATAGTCGTAGAAAACCTTTTCCACGCCCCAGGCTTTAGCTTTGGCATTGGCGAGGCCTTTGTTCGTATCGCATACGGCCATGATCCTGGCGTCTTCCCGTCCGCGATACCCCAGTTCATGCAGGTCAGAGATACGGCCGCAGCCGACGATAGCGACACTTACCGGTTTCGCGCTCACTTTTCCAACCCCCTTTTATTATAGTCTGTTCAATCCATTTAAACTGCGTTGCGATCTTTTTCTCAATGAGGATAAGATCGCCTGATCGGCCTTTACGCTTGATTCTATCAGAGGTAAAAAACCGGGATAATTGACGACGGTACTGATAATATCTTCCGGAAGCAGTGGGATAATTTCCAGCATATTTTTGTGCGTGAGATTGTTGAGTTTTTCCAGAAGCAATCGCGATTGTCTTTGTGAATCACGCCGGTGAGGCGGATAACCGAAGCCTCTTTCAATACTGAACAGTTTTTCGAAGATAAATTTCAGGTCCACGTCTCCTGCCCAGCCATAGCCCTGGTTGAGCCCCAGCGAAATGCAGTTTCCACCGTTAATCTGCATGAAAAGCCAGGCATCGAGAGGCGACCTTATCAGTCCGCAGGAGACGCCCGGGTATTGCATGACCGAATTGAGAAAACCCTGGCCTGTACCGCAGCCGCCAACTACAAAATCAACAGTTGCTGAATTAAGTAATATGGCGGCCATCAGACCGGTGTGGATGTACGACATTTCAGGTCCCTCGCCACCCTTTTTCATGCCGGCGTTGATAACCTCGTGTCCAAATCCGTCCAGGGCTGTTATGATATCGATATTTTTATCTACAGCACTGGTCTCGCTTACAACAGCTATACGCATCTTTCCTCCAGCTTACTTCTTCTTTTTCTCCATAACTCTCAAAGCGGCATCGGCAATGTCCCTGACGCCCAGGCCGTAGGCATCCATGATGGTCTCCGGGTCGGGCCCGGTGCAGGCGAACGTGTCCTTGATGCCCACGCAGGCCTGAGTCACAGGCATTTCCTGCGCCAGAAGTTCGGCTACCGCCGATCCCAGTCCGCCTATCACCGTATGTTCCTCTGCAGTGACCACTCCACCGGTTACTCCGGCCATCTTTAGTATTAAGTTATTATCGAGCGGCTTGACCGTGTGCATATCCAGCACGCAGGCATCGACTCCCCGGCCAGCCAATATGTCTGCAGCCCGCAGGCTGCGCCCGACCATGGATCCGCAGGCAATTATGGTAATATCACTTCCGGGTCTGCGCACGATACCCCTGCCTATATGCAAGTTATCACCGTGCTGTGAAACCGGTTGTGTAGCCGAGCGGTTGAGCCGTAGATAGGCGGGTCCATCATATTCAGCCATCAATTTAACGAAGGCTGCAGCCTCGCCGGCATCGGCGGGAACGATAACGGTCATCTCGGGCAAAGAGCGCATGATGGCGATATCCGTGATGGCATGATGGGTCGGCCCGTCCTTGAAATCTGAGACGCCAGCATAGCTGGCCGCAATTTTGACGTTGGCCCTGTTATAACATATGCAGGTGCGTATCTGCTCGAGCGCCCGCAGGGCAACCAGAGCGGCGAAAGCGTTAACGAACGGCAGCATACCCCCCAACGCCAGCCCTGCACTCATATCTATCATACATGGCTCAGCAATTCCGACATTGAAAAAACGTGTGGGGAAACGTGATGCGAAATAACTGGAGAGGGTGGAGGACGACGTATCGGCATCCAGCACCACCACCTCAGGATTGATTGCACCGTAGTCCGCCAGGGCCTTGCCATAGGCTTCGCGCATTGCCGGGTTGCTCATGTTAGTTATTTCTTCCACCCAACTCAATCAGGGCAGCCTCGAATTGCTCTTTATTTGGCGCTATGCCGTGCCACTGGGCTTTGTTTTCCATGAAGGAGACGCCTTTCCCTTTAATTGTGTGGGCAATGATAACGCTGGGCTTTCCTTTTACATTATGTGCTTGATCCAGGGAAGCCAGTATCTGCGCTATATTGTGCCCATCGATTTCGATCACATTCCAGCGGAAGGAGCGCCATTTATCGGCAAAAGGCTCCATTGGCATTATCTCTTGCACCGGCCCGTCGAGTTG
>JBEKVW010000111.1:0-5252 GCA_049513695.1 Dehalococcoidia bacterium
ATGCGCTTAACATAAGCAGGGGTAGTAGCGATGCGCAAAAAGCCGGGAAGCTCATAGTCGCAATCCAGTTTGTGTTCCTTGACCAGTTCACCAACCAGGTCTACCGCCCTTTCCATATAGCGGTGCGCCTGCTTGGTCCTTTCGACGCCGAACAGCATCTTGGTGATGGACATCATCAGGCCGAAAGTAGTCATAGCAAAGCCGGCGTTGCGGCCCGACGCTCCGTAGCCGATCACATTGCTCTCAAGAACGGCCACTTTAAGCGATGGTTGCGCTCTCTTGAGGTAGTAGGCGGTGGCTATCCCGGCAAACCCGCCTCCCACTATCGCAACATCGCACTTCAGATCTCCGACCAGGGGTGGATTTTCCTGGTAGCTGCCTGAGTTACCCAACCAGAAGCTCTTCTCCGAATAATCTTCAGTCATCCTGCCTCCTAAAACCTATTTGAATTCGCTCCAGGTACAGAGCAGCACTACTATACAGGAAAAGCGGGTAAGCATCAACAGGTTTCAGCGCCTAAGGCTTATTGGAGCAGGATATTTACCGCCTGAGGCACGCAGGCCAGCGACCCTTTGAAATTGGCGGGTGGGATCCCATCGGTATCGTTGCCGATTACCTTCCTGCTTATTTCCAGGGGGATATCCTGATGATCGAGGCTATCGACGGTCTGGTACGTCTTCATGCCTATTTTGGCTGCCACCATGTCATTGGCCGGGTCATCGCCAACCATCAGGCAGTCCTGCGGTTTTTCACCGATGATCCCGCATATCTGCTGGAAGAAGCCCAGCTGCGGCTTGCAGAAGCTCATATTATCTATGTTGGTCACCAACGTGGCACCGATATCACCCAGCCCCGCCCATTCCAGTTTCTTCATCTGCGCAATCAGCGGAAAGATGGGATTGGTGGCTATCACAATTTTCAGGCCTCTACGACCGATAATCTCGAAAACATCACGAGCATGGTCCGGGACCTTGACTGCATCTTTGAGTTTGTCCCAGTCCTCCAGGTAAAAGTTCTCGAAACGTGACCAGATATCATCCCGGCTCCAGTCCACACCCTGGCAGAAGGCATCCAGGAACCGCACTCGATTGGTCACGGAGCCGTCATTTTGATGCATGATCAGAGTTGCCCGCATCAGCTTGTCGGCGAACCTATCTGTGGGTATGATATCCTTAAACCTGACCGCCAGCAAGGGGAAATAGCTCTGCAGGAACCTGGCCTCATCGTAGAGGATCAGTGTATTGTCGATATCAAATAATACTGCTTTGAGCATATCGAAAAACCAAAGGTTAATTTTACGGCGTTTATCGACGGATGCACAACTTTTCACCGGGACCAGACGTCCCGCCGAATCTTTTACGATCATAATATTGCCCTTTGTAAAATTTTTTTTGCAACGTGGCGTCATATCTGACCCAGCTTCAAAAATGGCTCTTGAAATCCGCGGCGCGGCTTGCTAGAATATGCGCTCGACTATTTCCCGGATATCCTGACTCCTACCCAAAAATAATCGCATAACGGGGAGGCTCCCATGAGGCAGAACGAGGGTTATTTCACCGGCACGGGCAATTCCAAACTCTATTGGAGATGCTGGCTTCCCGACGGTCAACCTAAAGCCGTCATACTTGCAGTTCACGGCCTTGGCGAACACATTTCCCGTTACAATAACCTTGTTAACAACGTTGTGCCAATTGGGTACGCCGTCTATGGCCTCGACCATTACGGCCATGGCAAATCCGAGGGCACGCGGGTCTTCATTCCGCGTTTCCATGTTTATCTGGACGATCTTAAGACCTTCTACGACACTGTTAAAAAAGATAACCCCGGCTTAAAGATCTTCCTCCTGGGACACAGCATGGGCGGCCTGATAGCCACCGCCTACACGATGGAGCACCAGCAGGAGCTGGCCGGGCTTATCGTCTCGGCTCCGGCCTTGAAAGCGGGAGAAAGCATTACTTCTTCCACCATTACCCTGGCCAAAGTCCTTTCAGCTATAGCGCCCAAGCTTGGCGTGCAGGCCCTCGATTCAGCCTACCTTAGCCATGATAAGGCCGTTGTAGAAGCCTACGACAAGGACCCGCTGGTCTATCGAGGCAAGATAACCGCCCGTCTGGGATCAGAGCTTTTCACAGCGATGTCAAAACTAGAGCAACAGATGCCGACCATCACGCTTCCCCTCCTGATCATGCAAGGGTCGAAAGACCAGCTGGTGAATAAGGAAGGTAGCAAGTTGCTGTATGCAAAAGCCGGCTCACCGGATAAGACGCTTAAAATTTACGACGGTTTCTACCATGAGATTTTCAATGAACCCGACAGGGCCAGGGTCTTCGCCGACCTGGATGCCTGGCTGCAAAATCATACCTAAACCGTGACACGGTAATTGCGTTTTAGTAGTTAACTTCAGGAGAAGCAGTATATAAACAGAGGCGTGCGGCCGCTGTTTTATCATAGGGATCTTAATGGACAATCTTGTTTACAGGGAACTGCTGGATAATCTCTACGACGGTGTTTATTTCGTTGACCTGAACAGGATCATCACCTTCTGGAACAAGTCTGCCGAACGCATCACGGGCTATAGCGAAGATGAGGTGCTGGGCAAGGGATGCTGCGACAATTTGCTGGCCCATGTTGACGAAGGAGGCAATTCCCTTTGTAAATCGGGCTGCCCCCTTTTGGCCACCATGAAGGACGGCAGGCGACGCGAAATCAACACTTATCTGAGGCATAAGAACGGCCATATGCTCCCGGCCCTAGTTAAAGTGAATGCTATCCGCAATTCTAGGGGGTCCATCATCGGCGGCATACAGAGCTTTGCCGACAACTCGGCCATAATGGCCATCAGGGAAAGGGCCGCCGACCTGGAAAAAATGACCCTTATCGATCCTCTGACCGGGGTCGGCAACCGTCGCTACGCTGATATGAGCCTGCAAAACAAGCTTTCCGAGCTCAAGCGGGCTGGCCCTTCGGAGTGCTCTTTGCCGACCTGGACGATTTCAAACGGGTAAACGACACGTTCGGTCACGAGGCGGGTGATGAGGTTCTGAAAATAGTGTCCCGCACCATGCTCAATAATTTAAGGTCATTCGATTTTATTTTCCGCTGGGGTGGTGAGGAGTTCCTCATAGTAGTTGCCAACGTTGATGAACTGCAACTGCGGACCTCGGCGGAAAGGCTGCGCATTATGGTGCAGAACGCCGGGCTTCGCTTGGGATCTAAAACTATCAAGATAACCGTATCCATCGGCGGCACTCTGGTGAAAACGGATGACAGTGAAAAAAGAATCCTTACCCGTATCGACGACTATATGTACCAGTGTAAGAAAGCAGGCAGGAATCGCTGCCTTATAGATAACTTCTGCTGCACCCCCACCATTAAGATAGTCCGCTAATCCCAGTAGAACCCGCTCAGCGAGACTTCTTCCCGGTCAGGTTCTGGATTTCGATTTTAATGATGACTACTTTATCTACCCTGGCCGGATCGAAGCTGAATTGACCTTTTGAATAGTGCCGCATGATTACGTCCAGGGCTTTTACCTTGGCAGCAGGATCGTCTACTAACGTGGCCAGCCCGCGGCCCATCACGCTCTTATACTTCATGGTGAAGCTGCAGGCTTTATCGGAATCCTGCATACGCAGGTCGGCGTAAACGGTAAAACTGACCCGGTTGTCGGTCCGCAGGATATTGATTTTTCTGCCCTCCCGCGCTGAGTGAACGTAAAGACAGTTGCCGTCATAACCGTAATTGACCGGCACCACGTAACACTCGCCTGCATCGTTCAGCCCCAGGTGACAGATCGAAGCCCGTTTCAGTATGTCGTCCACCTCGGAACGGCCGGTTATCTCTTTTTCGGACCTTCGCAACTCACTCTCCTAGTTTTAGCGCGGGCATCCTATTTTAAAGGGTTTGCCTGTTTTTTCACAAAGGGGCACCCTCAGGGCCCTTCATTTTGCTAGCCACGATCCAAGTTGTATATTAAATATGAAATTTTAGCGTGTGTGATTTAAGGGACGTTAACGGATAAGATCACTGTACATGCAACCTGAGAAGCGGTTATAATGACAACGAATTTTCTGCCTCTAATGGTATCGAGAAGCATTATATTAGCCGCCATGAAAGAGCGAAACATGGATGTGGAGGGTGTTTAAGAATAATCGAATCTGGATCCATGTTCCTACGAACACAACGGAATCGATCTTGGCGTTTGTAAAGCATGGAAACCACAAAATCTTCCCGCATCTGTGTAGGCAACATTTACATAGATATTGGGAGGGATGCGGATTCCGCTGAGCACACTATAGGGTTTATTATGGCTTGCACATGGTTTCCGCCATCAGGCACAGAGCGCAAGCGTTTAATGTATAAATAGCCTGACTACGCAAAAAGATACTATGGACTGTCGGGCCGCAGGGTGAAGGAAGGGATAATATGGCTAGCTTAACTGTAGAGCGTGACACAGAAATATTAATCGATAATGAGTTAGTAAATCTAGGCTGGAAAAAAGATCCCCATTCCAAAGACAGGAACGTCTATCTGCAAAGGGTAAAAACGGACGACCAACGAAGAAAATTGGGACGCCAGCGTCCAGATTATACCCTTTATGCATCCGGTTCGGATGATCCCATCGCCATCATAGAGGCAAAGAAGCCAGGGCAGAACATTCATGAAGCGCTAAATCAAGGATTGCGATACGCGCAGTGCATTGATGCTCCACTGGTGTTCGCAACAGATGGGGTTTTTACCAAAACCCTTCATGCGGTCATAAACAAACCTCTAATGCTGAACGGTGAGGAAATTGATGAGTTAATCCACGAAGCGCTTGCCCTCAAATATCTGACAACCAATGAGGTAAGCACGTTAGATAAAAAGGTCATCAAGTCGCGAAGTGAACTCATATCCATCTTTGATACAGTCAATCGAATCTTACGGGAAGAAGGATTGCAGCAAGGTTTAGAGAGGTTCACTGAATTTGCGAATATACTCTTTCTGAAAGTGCTAAGCGAGATCGAGGATGCAAAAGAGCAGCGTGGAGAACAATCTAAGATAGACTACGCTTATAGGTGGGATTACTTTAGAAATCTGAAAGGGCAGGAGCTTCTCAGCTATGTAAGTGACACGGTTCTGAAGTGGTTCTCACTCGCCTATCATGACGAAAGCATTTTCCAGCCATTACAGATCAAACACCCGGAAAATCTGAGAGCCATCATATCTCTCCTTGATGACCTTCAACTGACGGATATAAACGCGGACGTAAA
>JBEKVW010000112.1:0-5224 GCA_049513695.1 Dehalococcoidia bacterium
AATTTGAAAACACATTTAAAGCTATAGAGGATCTGCGTTTCGACGCTGTACATATTGCTGCCTATTCCACCCGTTCGCAAACCTATGCCAGTGAGCATTTTCGCGACGATGTTCCCTACGAAGTCAAGATGCAGCGGCTCCGAAGACTTGAAGAGCTGCAAAAAGAAATACTAACTGAAATTAACCGGCAATTAGTAGGCCAAAAGTTGGAAATCCTGGTTGAAGGCGAAAAAGGCGCTAAATGGTTCGGCAGGACCTACAGCGATAAACTGGTGTTTTTTACCGGGGGTCAGAATTATACGGGTCGACTTGTATCAATCAATATAAAGTCCGCCAGCCCCTGGTCCCTTCAAGGCGTGCCGGCTGAATAATTTACAATACTCAAACGTTGTACTACGTCGAATTTGTTGTATTTTAAGTAACCCGAGTCCTCGCTTGACAACCCCACTCCTGTTTCTATACACTTGTATTAAGAACAAATGTTCGGAATGAAGGAAGAATGACTATGAGGAAACCGGGAGTCAACCTAACCAGGCAAAAAATTATCGAATATATCCGTGATTTTTATGATGACAGGGGTTATGCCCCAACCGTGCGGGATATCATGAAGGGCTGTAGCCTCAGCTCTACAGCCGTAGTTCAACATCATTTAAAAATCCTTGAGAGCGAACACCAAATCGAGCGTGATTCTAAGGTATTCCGCAGCATTCAGTTGCCTGACAGGAAAAGTACTATTCACGTTCCTGTACTTGGAAAGATCGCAGCCGGCCTGCCCATTCCCGTGATGAGCTCAGATGTCTGGCATAGTGAGGCCGTCGATACGCTGGAGTTGTCCGGGGAAATCACTCAGGGGAAGGACGTGTTTGCGCTGAAGGTTAGCGGCAATTCCATGATTGATGCGCTGATAGCGGACGGTGATATCGTATTAATGGAACCTGTAAAGTCTGTTGAGAATGGTGACATGGTGGCGGCCTGGCTGAAAAAGGAAGAAGAGGTTACCTTAAAAAGGTTTTTCCGGGAAGCGGACTTGATCAGACTTCAACCCGCTAACATGCAGATGAAACCCATCCTTACCGACCCCGACAATATCGAGATCCAGGGCAAAGTGATTGCAGTAATAAGGACCCTTTAACCTTAGCTGCTCTGAGATTTTCTTCGAGATCTGCTGTTTTTATCCCCCCCACGAATTCATAGAATACAGAATTCTTAAAAACCGGCCGAGGAAGTATAATTATGTGCATCTTTATCTTTTCCTCGGTTATTTTTAACTAGTTTTAACTGGAGGTTAAAATGAACGACGATTATACGATCCTTGCCAGCCTCTACGGATATAAGGACTCAGACAAGTTTAAAAAGATATTAAAGATTTTGATTGATAAGGAAGAGATCAAGCTCATAAACCTCATGCCGGCCACAGTTGAAGAGCTGGCTCAAAAGACCAATTGTCCTACAGATGTCATTAAACCTATGGTTGATGCCTTGTTTAAGAAAGGGGTCATCTTCGAGTCCTCCAAAGGTTATCGTCCGGCGCGCCACATTTTTCAGTTGCATGATTCGACGGGAAGCGACAGCAGGTCAGACCAAATATGGGGCAGGAAACTGCTGGATGCGTGGATGGACTTCTCTGAAAACGAGTTGTTTCGCGATACTGCCAAGTGGGTGCTTAATTTTCCGAAGCCTTTTTCCCGCGTTGTACCGGCCATGTCATCGTTTGCCCGGAAGCCCGAACTGACAGAGGGCGAGGATCTGGAATCGGTAATCGACCACGCAACTAAAATCGCTGTAGTTCAGTGCCCCTGCCGAAGGATGGCGCAGAAATGTGACAGGCCGATTGAGGTATGTTTACAGCTCAATAGAGGTGCTGAATACGCCATAAAACGCGGTTCTGGTAAAGAGGTGTCCACCCAGGATGCTAAAAAAATACTTCAAACCGCCTCGGAGGCGGGGCTTGTCCATACCGTTGAAAACGTGCCACAGGCAGGAACTTATATTTGTAACTGTTGCCCGGACTGCTGTGTTTTACTGTACCCCTGGCTTACGTATGGCAATCTGGATAAAGACCTTGCCAAGAGCCGGTTTGAGGCTAAAGTGGACGAGGAATCATGCAGCGGGTTTCAGGACTGCGTTGAGCAGTGCCCTTTCGGCGCTATAGAAATGACCAAAGTCCCGGGCCAAAAGAAATTAAAGGCGAAAGTGAATCCCGATAAGTGTTATGGCTGTGGATGCTGTGCAGTTAATTGCTTGACTGACTCCATCAAACTATATGAAGTTAGGCCCCGTGAATTCTTGGCAGTCTGAAATTCTTAGCATAGCGATTCAAATCTGAGTTCCTGTTGCAGGGAACAATTCTGTCGCACTACTTCACCACTATTCCAAATTTCTTGCCCGGCCACTTTTAGTTCACGACCATCCAACCTTGTCAATAGCCAAATAGTCCTAATCAATGCACCGACCGGCTTGACTTTTTTAGCAGAGCGGCTCACAATAGTACTATAGTACCAGGACATAGGTACATAGCGAGAACGGAAGATGTTCATTTGGTGCGGCCATGAAGGGCAAAATTATTTGGATCACTGCAATTGGATTATCCGGCATCATTGTGCTGGGTGTGTCCCTGGCCTTGCCTTCATTGACTAAGGCGGATAACAGCCAGCCCTCAACTATACCGACATCCGAAATTGCCAAAGTTTACAGACAGGCACTTATTTCGCCGCTTAATAAGGCTACCAGCGAAATTAAAGATCCTGAGCTTGCCAGCTTCTCGCAAAAGCTAGTGCAATCTTATGATCTGGAAAAAACAACCGCTAACAGCAGTGACCAATCGAACCTTTCAGATCTCCTGCCCGATGTTGCCAAAATTGAGAAAAACGCCATTAACATGCCCCTCAAAGAGGCCGGAAAGCAGTTGAAAGATAAAGACCTTTCCGACTTCTACAACCGTTTTATTACCTCTTGCGGCGTAGACAACTAGCCTGCTATTCCATCATAATAACGATGTTACTTATGCTTTCTGTCTAATAGTTGTGTCCAAAAATTGTCTATCCGAGACTAGCGACCGGGTTGTAAATAGGGACTGCTCTGCAGTATTCCCTGAGTAAAAAGACTGAAGGCGCCAAAGAATGTCAGGGCAGCCAGGGCAAACAGCAATACCGCAATAATAATTGAAGGACGATCCCTGTTTTTTAGCCCGTTTGACAGGAGCCAGCTGCCCAACGGTAACAATAAAACTCCTATTATGATACAAACTATACCCAGTGCTGTGCTAACTGTTTTTATCAGGTCCATTCAACAACCCCACATATCTTAAAGAAGGCTGTCTGGCTCCATCGATTGCCACGCATGTAGCTATCGGAAGCACCCCAGCGTATAAATATAGCAAATAAAACAGGCCAGAGACAATCTTGTCGATTCCTCCGGCCTGACCC
Organism: Dehalococcoidia bacterium; assembly: GCA_049513695.1. Taxonomy (GTDB): domain Bacteria; phylum Chloroflexota; class Dehalococcoidia; order GIF9; family UBA5629; genus UBA1162. The sequence goes on from JBEKVW010000112.1 coordinate 3,426, forward strand.
TCTACGATTGTAACAGGAATTTGAGCGTTATACCGCGGCTAAATTTGCTGATTTCCGACAGCCTCAGGGCGTAGTGAATACCTGATGGGGCTGGAAAATGCAGATATTGGCGTCACTCTGCACGTTGCCGTCCGTTATTTCTACAAAATAAGCATAGGTTGTTTTAGGTTTGAGCTCATTGCCGATAGTAACGAAGCCCCTGTTGAGCCCGGCTTTCACATCGTTATTATAGATCCTCTGCATATATATGTTGTCCCACCAGACCAGCTTCTGAGTATTGGCTTCGGCGGATGACCTTCCCTCGGCAATACGATAAACATAAAAAGCATCCATATCCCCTACATCTTTGAGTGTGTGCCAGCTGCATTTAACATTTTTTAAAGATGCCCCGGCCCGCATCGGCTTAGCTTTGGACGGAGAGAATGAATCGTAAATTTTCTGCCTGTTTTTAAGATATACGGATACCATGGCATCGGAGATGGCGTTTTTTTGCATGCGGGTCTTTCTCAAGACATCGCCATTTTTGCACGTGACCTCTACGGCATACTCACCTTCCTTCATGAAACCGGTGGACAGATTGATCATATACCAGTAGTAGTTCAGGGTCGGATCATATATCCAGCCGTTTAAGTTATTATTCATAAACATCTGGTTCTTAAACTCCACTTTGTAGCCATTGGGGCCCAGGCCTTCTATCTTATCGATTAAATCCGGTGTGGGTGTGCCCGGCGTAGGATAGAAGGAAACCAGAAACTTGTGTTGCTCTTTTTGCAGGGGCGAATTTTCGAAATCCCAGTACACATTGCATGCCATAATGTCGTACATCTTGACTGCCGTACCTATCATATTGCTTCCTCCGTTAATGTCGATTCACCCGATTTAACAACTGAGCGCTCGCCCTAATTTTTAAGATTATATTATAACTAGTTATAGGCGTTGTCAAGCCTTCTGTGGAGCCAATCTATACACGATTGGGTTTTAATAATTGAGTATAACTTTTGTATGGAATATAATTCGGTCCGGAAAAGGATTAATCCGGTTTTATAAGAATTTAGATGAACATCAAAGAAGTTAACAAGCAGAAAAGGACCAAATCAGCCAACGCCAAGCTACAGCGGATTGCCAGGATTGCCTCTGCCCTTTTTTTTGAAAAAGGCTTCACGGAAACCAGTGTCAGGGATATCTCGAAGGCCTGCAACATTAGCATGGGACATCTTTACTACTACATAAAATCCAAGGATGATTTCCCTGTGATATTCGGCGAGATCCATTTAAAAAATGTAAGTGAATGGGAATCTAAAGTCCGCAGGGAAATGTTAAAGAGTCCACCTGAAATAACCTTGCGTTACGCGGTACGGAACTACTTACATTTGATACATGCAAGACGCAAGATGATGCTATTCTGGTACCGGGTAGCAAAATCTCTCAAACCCGAACAGTTGCAGGGAGTGATTGAATCCGAAGTGCGTGTGGTTAACGTGTTTAAGCAAATTTTAGAAACAGGTGCCCAGCATGGTCAGTTCGATGTAAGTGACCCTTTTCTCACAGCTTTTCAAATTGAGGTTTTATGTCATACATGGGTTTTAAAACGATGGTTCCTTCACGATCTCTACACAATTGACCAGTTTATAGATATATGCGAGAACAATGCAGTTTCCATGGTGCGCGGCCCTTCAAAGTAAACCTTTCTTCAGACTCCATCGGCTGAATAACCCGGCAGTCACAACTTCTGAGGCCTGAATTCCTGATTGCCTTTGACCATAGCGCTAATCAGATCAACGATTTGATCTACATACTGG
>JBEKVW010000113.1:0-5146 GCA_049513695.1 Dehalococcoidia bacterium
CGGCACGATTACGGCCCCGGCTAGCTCACCCACCACTCACAATAGCGGAGACAGTGTTACGATAACGGCCCTTGCCAATTCAGGATATCACTTTGTGAACTGGACGGGAGATAACTCCACGGTGGCTGATCCCAGTCTTGCCAGCACCACCATCACCATGAACGGGGACTATGCCATCCAGGCCAACTTTGCTCAGACCACCTACACCCTGACTTACACTGCGGGCACCGGCGGCACGATTACGGCCCCGGCTAGCTCACCCACCACTCACAATAGCGGAGACAGTGTTACGATAACGGCCCTTGCCAATTCAGGATATCACTTTGTGAACTGGACGGGAGATAACTCCACGGTGGCTAACGCCAGCCTGGCCAGCACCACCATCACCATGAACGGGGACTATGCCATCCAGGCCAACTTCGCCAATACAGTAGACCTTGGGTCGGCCGACACTTTTGCGGTTCTAGCTGGCTCCGGGATCACGAATACCGGTTCGACCACGATTAGCGGGGATGTTGGCACGTATTCAACTATTAGCGAGACTGGATTTGGTCCCGGGGCTGATAACGTGACATTCACGACCGGGACGAACCACGCGGGTGACAATGTCACACAGCAAGCTAAAAACGACTTGAACACCGCGTATAACGACGCCAATGGACGATCATATACCACTATTGGGGACACCCTCGATGGGCTAAACCCGGCGCCCGGCGTCTACCGCGGGGGCGCGCTTAGTCTAACCGACAACCTTACTCTCACGGGCGATGCGAATGCAGTCTGGATTTTCCAGTGCACGGCACTCACCACGGCAGACAACAGCCTTGTTATCCTGGACGGCGCCAAGGCTGCCAACGTTTACTGGGTGGTCAGCAGTTCAGCGACTCTTGGACAATATTCTAGCTTCAAGGGAAACATCCTGGCAAACACATCCATAACGCTGTTAACTGGCGCGGCGTTGGAGGGCAGGGCATTGGCACAGACGGGAGCGGTTACATTAGACACCAATACCATTGTAAAGCCTTAAATCTAAAACAGGCTTGGGATGAGCCGGCCGGCTCATCCCAAGTCAGGATCATCAGCGCTTCGCCGCGTTTCTACCGCATCATAGCATCCAGCGCTGGCAGTACTATTTTGAAACTTGTTAAAAAATAACTATTTTATCGTACCTCGTTTCCGATGTTACCCTGGTTATTTAAAAAAATATCCATGTATTTTATCTCCATAATCCGGCCATCGATTTCTATAATTATACTTCCTGTCCTCTTTTCAGTACAGAATATTTGGCATATCGTTATGCCAAGCATTTCCTCAACTATCGCATCTTATTGTGGCATGCAACAATGTATGCAGTCTGTATCTCACGTGGCGCTATCCAACCCGTTCCATGACAGCTAGGGTGTTTAACAATACCCGGCGTCCAGTAGCCTGTGCGTTGACTACCCGTGCCATTGCAGCCCGAGCATTTCTTAGCATTAGAATCGATGGAAATCTGACCGCGCCCAAGGCACACTGGGCACATCGTTTTGCCGTAACTTCCATAACCTGAACCGACCCTGCCTGTTGCATTACAGTAATTGCAGCGAACCATTTTATTTGCCATCTCAATCTCTCCAAATATTCTGTGTTTTCTTCTGCTAAGCCCAAGACGCCCTGTGTACGTTTTCATTTTGACGTAAATTCAACGCGTCGTAAATAGATAGAAGGTACGTATGTGTATAGTACTAAAGTAAGTATGAGATATAAAAAGAGCACTGCTGAAAAGGGCGGTACGACTAAAGTAATACGGATATTGGAGTATGCTGAGCCCCGGCGGGGCCAGCCATGCTATATAGGGTAAAATGGAAGCCAGGCTATAGAAAGCCCGGCAGGGGCAGCCAGGGTACATGATGGTGGCTTCAGCACTTACCAGGTGCTAGTTTTGACTTAGCCCCCTTTTCTCGCCCTAACCTATCACATCCTGCACGGCTTTACTAAGCTCCTCGAGGGTATAGGGCTTGGCAACCATGCCGCTGAACCCGTATTTCTTATAATCGGCCATTATTGCTTCAGCAGCATACCCGCTGGATACAATCGCCCTGACCCCGGGATCTATCTTGAGGAGCTTCTTGACGGCTATGTCGCCCCCCATGCCCCCGGGTATGGTCAGGTCCAGAATGACCACTTTAAAGGGGTGGCCCGTTTCCATGGCTTCTTTATACAGCTTGAGCGCCTCGCCACCATCGGCGGCGAACTTGATATCCTCATAGCCGATATGCTTGAGCAAGCGGCCGGCTACATTCCTTACCACCTCCTCATCATCCATGACCAGGATCCTGGCCTTGCCCGCAGGTTTGATTTCCTCTTTGCTATCCTGCTTCTGGGCAGATGTTTCCATGGAAGCCGGCAGGTAGAAGTAAAAAGTTGAGCCGGAGCCGAGCGCTGATACTACGCTGAGATGGCCGTTGTGATTGTGCGCTATAGAGAAGGCGGTAGCCAGCCCTAGCCCGCTGCCCTTATGCTTGGTGGTGAAAAACGGGTCGAATACCCTGGCCAGGTTATCAGCAGGTATACCGCTTCCGTGGTCAGTTACGGCAATCCTGATGTAATTCCCTTCCATGAGAGGCATCCCCCTACCCAGTCTCTGCTTTTCACGCAGGACCATATTTTCGGCCTTGAGTTCAATGAACCCACCGTTGGGCATGGCCTGCTGCGCGTTGATGACCAGGTTATGGATGACCTGGCTTACCTGACCTGCGTCAATCTCGGCATGCCAAAGGTCAGCGGGTATAGAGAAATGACATTTTATATTGGAGCCGCGCAGGGCAAAGCCGACGGTGTCCCTGAGGAGTTCCGTTAATGAGGCTAATTTCTTAACCGGCGTCCCTCCTTTGGAGAAGGTCAGCAACTGCCGGGTTAGTTCCTTTGCCCGCAGCAATGCCTTTTCCGCCTGCTCCAGGCTTTCCTGGATTTCGCTGCCGGGTCCTGCCTCCACCATGGCAATACTGATATTGCCCAGAATGGCGGTCATGATGTTATTGAAATCGTGGGCGATGCCGCCGGCCAGCAAGCCGACTGATTCCAGCCTTTCCACCCGCTGCCTTTCTTCTTCCAGCCGCCTGCGGTCGGTGATGTCTGTCAGGAAACTCAGGGTTGCAGGTCTGCCCTCCCAGGTAATAAGCGCCGCAGCCAGTTCCACCCACTTGATATCCCCTTGCTTGCAGACAATGCGAAAAGCATATGTTTTTGGAACGTCCATGCCCTTTAATCGCTGAATATGGCGCTCGGCTACCATCTGGTGGTCATCGGGATAAATAAACTCGATGAAGGGCCTGGAGATGAGCTCTTCCTGCGAATAGCCGGTGAGCTCCGTAGCCCTATAGTTGGCGAATTTGAGCATACCGTCAATGGCTATCAAGATGGCCTCCAGGGCATTCTCCACGAGCATGCGGTATTTTTCCTCACTTTCTTTTAGAACTGATTCGATGCGCCTACGCTCGGTTATGTCCCTTGCCTGGCCCAGTATCGATACCGGTTTGCCGTACTTATCCCGGATGATGCTGAACTTGCATTCCGCCCAAAAGGCTGTGCCGTCTTTTTTATAAAACTCCAGCTCAAGAGTAATGATGGGATTGTAGCCAGGGTCGGCTTCCACCCTGGGTAGCTCCTCAAGAAACAACGCCGATGCTAATTTGAGCGACTCCGGCGTGAAGTACTGATCCATCGACATCTCCATTATCTCCTGTAGCGTGAAACCGCTTTGTTTTTCCGATGCGGGACTACAGTACATAAGCTTGAGGTTCAGATCCAGAAGCCATACCCCATCAACCGTATTGTCTGCCAGCAGGCGGTATTTTGCCTCGCTGTCTTTTAATGCCTCCTCCATCTGCCTGCGCTCGGTGATGTCCCGGGCCTCGCCCAGAAGGGACACCGCTTTGCCGCTTCCGTCCCGTATGATGCTGAACTTACTTTCCGCCCACACGGTGCTGCCGTCCTTGCGAGAAAATTCAAGTTCCAGTGTGTAGATGGGATTGTAGCTTGAGTCAGCGTCCACCTTGGGTAGCTCCTGAAAAAACAGTTCATATGCTAATTTGAGCGAGTCCGGCGTGAGCTGCTTTTCCACCGCCATTTCCAGTATCTCCTGGGGCGTGAAGCCTCGGAGTTTTTGTACGGTGGGGCTAACGTACGTTATCTTAAAATCCCTATTCATCAGCCATACAGTATCCGCCGTGTGCTCGGCCAGCATGCGGTATTGTGTTTCGCTCTCCCGCAGCGCCTCCTCCACCTGTTTGCGCTCGGTAATATCCCTTCCTTCGCCCAGGATTGATACCGGCTTGCCATTCTCATCCCGTATGAGACTGAATTTACTTTCCGCCCACATGGTTGTGCCGTCCTTGCGGTAATACTCAAAATCAAATGTGAGGACAGGATTGTAGCCCGGATCAGCCTCCACCTTAGGTATCTCTTCTGAAAACACTTCTAACGCCAGTTTGAGCGACTCCGGCGTGATTTGCTTCTCCAGCGGTAGGTCCAAAACCTCCTGGGGTGTGTAGCCGCGCAGCTTTTCCTCGGAGGGACTCTGGTAGGTGGGTTTAAGGTTCATATCCATCAGCCATACGGCGTCTGTCGTGTGCTCCGACAGTAAGCGGTATTTTTCCTCATTGGCTTTCAGCTTCTCCTCCACCTGTTTGCGTTTGACCGCCAGCCCAACTATGTGTGCGTAGGTTTTTAATGCGTCGTCCGACGCCACCGGCTGATCTCCCGGCAAATATGCTACACAGGTGCCAATCAGCTCTTCAGCATAACTAATAGCGAGGGCAACTATCTGTTTGCACCCTGTAGCTTCCATGGCTGCATCAGAGATGTCCCGGGGTATTACCCCGAATGAAAGTTCGTGCAGGTCTTTTCGTCTTCTAATGCCCTGACTGAGCATTTGCTCCATAACATCTGCACTAATCGGCATCCGCATCTCAAACAAACCGGGTCCCAAAATGACGTCTACTTTATGTCTGGAAACAGGGTCGATCGATAGTGATACGACTTTCAAGTCCCCGGTTTCCTGATTATAAAGCGTAAAAGTCGCTGCAATAGCACCCGTAAGAAGACGGAAGGACTCTGCAATTCTATCGAACAGGTCTTCAGTATTAGATGCCTCGGCAAACGCAAT
>JBEKVW010000114.1:0-5084 GCA_049513695.1 Dehalococcoidia bacterium
ATGCCAGAACGGCAACCTGGTCGATTTCTCCGCATTTTCAACCCAAATCGATGCCAATACGTTCCGCCTGACACTCAGGGACGGCGGGCAGGGCGATGCCGACGGACTGGCCAACGGCACTATCGTCGACCCCTGCGGGCCCGCTTATCCCGCCACCACTTCCCGTCATGGGTCCTCTGCACAGCTTCCCACGGTGGCACAGCCTCCCGCACCCATAGCCAACATCGCAGTCGAGAACACTTCGATTTCCCTTGCCAAAGTAGCCCCGGGCGCTCCCGTTACCGTCACCGCCGACGTGGCCAATAAGGGCACAGCCAGCGGCTCAGCCCAGGTCAAGCTCTATATTAACGGACAGGAAGAGGCACATCAGGGCATCACACTTTCCAGAGGCAGCCGGACTCCCGTAAAGTTCACCGTCAGCCGCGATGAGCCCGGCACCTACTCCGTTTATATGGGCAGCGTACCGGCCGGTACTTTCGAGGTCGACCAGTTCGCCGACCCCAACATCATCCTTTACATCAGCGGCGCATTGATCCTCTTCGCTCTGGTCGGCAGCGTAATCTACATGGCAACGAGAAGGTCGCGGTAGAAATCATTTACGTTGAACAAAAAAGGGCCGCAGCAATTTGCTGCGGCTTTGTATTATGCGAGGAGTACAACGCACACTATCACGAGATGGTGATGGCTCTTCAGATACTCACGGACTCATGGCTCGCAAAACTACATCATTTAGCAGCTACGGTTTGTCCTCTGAACTTGTTGTTACTGTTGTGGAACTCTGCTAAGTTTTGATACAAGACTCATGCCAGCTATAGTCGAGCATAGTCTACCATAGCTATATGGTGGAGATGGGTTGCCGCTCTTACAATTTAGTCCCGGCCAGACAGCAGTCTAAATCATCTTCAGATGATCAAATACTAATTTGCTATTGGTTTTTAAACCCGAATCTCCATATAATCGCCGCCAATATAGCGCCGATAAAAGGAGCCACCCAGAATAGCCATAGCTGAGATAGGGCAGCGCTACCAACAAATACTGCTGGGCCCAGGCTACGGGCGGGATTAACCGAGGTACCGGTTATGGGTATACAGGCCAGGTGAATCAGCACTAATGAAAGACCGATTGAAAGACCTGCAAAACCAGCAGGAGCATTCTTGCTGATCGAACCGAAGATCACGAACAGGAAAAGGGCGGTAAATACAACCTCGGCCACAAAGCATGATACTAATGAGAACTTAGCAGGGGAAAAATCACCATACCCGTTTTGACCCAGGCCATTAACCGCCAATGAATAGCCGGGCATACCACTGACTATCAACCAGAGGATTGCTGCTGCCAGGATAGCGCCCACGCACTGAAAAATAATATAAAAGATAGTATCCTTCCAGTTGAGCCTGCCGGCCACCAACATGGCCAGGGATATTGCAGGATTAATGTGGCAACCGGATATGTTACCGATAGCGTATACCATAACCAGAACTGTCAGTCCGAAAGCGAATGCTATGCCCACTTGTGATAAAGCCAGGTTGCCGGTGAATTTGGTAAAGATGGCGGCTGTTCCGCAGCCAACCAATACGAGTGCAAAAGTTCCGATAAACTCTGCCCAGTATTTTTTCATGAACCACAACCTCCATTTTAGTGTCTTATTGTACTACGGGGGCATGGTTAAAAAAAGCCCGTTTCAGGCCTCAATATCCACATGCTTTTTTGCGAGCGCAATCTCACGTTCAATCGCGGAGTACAGCACACACTATCACGAGATAGTGACGGCTCTCCAGACGCTCGTGGACTCAGACCAGGTGCAGCCGTCCACAGTAGCGCGGCTCGAGATGGTGCCAGTGGTCTTCCTCAGAAAGGTACCTCTACTACAGGACTCCGAAGAGGAAGATTGACAGACAAGTGCTATCGACGTACTATCGGTGGCAACAGCGGTGAGGGGCAGAGGCATTATCGGCCATTAAAATAGGGAGTCCCATTTCCAGCTTATCTAATATATCACCGCGGGAGGATTTATGGCATACCAGACGTTGCTCGTAGAAAAAAAAGAAGGGATAGCGGTGGTAACTCTCAACCGCCCCGATAAACTGAACACACTTAGCACCAAGCTATTCCTCGAACTCAGGGAGCTGGTGGCTGAGTTCCGCTACGACCTTGAGACGCGGGTGATTATCTTCACGGGCGCAGGGCGCGCTTTCTCCGGAGGCTTCGATTTCAGGATCGAGTCGATTAAGGAGCATGTCTCACAGAAAGAAATGCCCAACGAGAGGATATGGCAGCTTTTTTCACAAGACCTGATGACGGCCATTGAGAACCTGGAGCAGATAACCATAGCCGCCGTCAACGGCCCCTGCATGGGCGGCGGGCTTTGTATTGCTATGAACTGCGACTTCAGGATAGCGGCTAATGATGCCAAAATGGGGGTGCCTGAAATAAACCTGGGGCTGTTCCTGAGTTGGGGCGCTACGCCACGCCTAGTAGCCCTGCTCGGACCCTCCAAAGCTAAGGAACTCATTATGACCGGTGACCCTGTGCATGCCGAAGAGGCCTACAGGATAGGCATGGTAAATAAGGTGGTTCCCCTCGAACAATTGTTGCCCGCCGCGCATGAGCTGGCACATAAGCTGCTAACCCGCGGCCCGCTGGGTCTGCGCATCGCCAAGAAACAGGTCAATGCCGCTTCCGTTGCACGCATGTCAGACCTGTACCTTTTAGAATCTGAACTGTGGGAGAGGAACCAGATATCCCCGGATATGGCTGAAGGCATACAGGCCGCTATTGAGAAAAGGCCGCCACACTATGTACCAGAGGCAGGCGTCCCCAAATTCGGGATCCCTCAATGAGATTTGTATTTAAATAGGAGGGGGATATGATTGCTGAGGAAAAACTTATCTGGCAATATGTAAGGCGCTGGGCGGACAAATACCCGCAGAAGGAGGCGCTGATTTTCAATGACAAAAGGGTCACTTACAAGGACTTTTACGATAAAACGCTCAAAGTGGCTAAACTGCTCCTTGAGTTGGGCGTTAATAAAGGCGACAGAGTGTTCACCCTCTCGGCGGCCCGCGATGAGTTCTTTTACACTTACATGGCCACGGCCATGGTTGGCGGCATTTGGTTCGGGCTGAACCCGCGCTATACCCGCGATGAATTCCAGTACATGGTGGGCGATGCCAGGCCGAAGGTCGGGTTCGTGGTGCGAAATTACGATGCGCTGATGAGGGATTATAAGGATGATGTCTCAGCCCTTAAAGAGGCCAACCCAGAACTTGAGCACCTGATCATCATCGATAATCCCTGGGACGGCACGCTTAACTGGGAAGCAGAATTGGCAAAAGACCGCAGCAACCTGGATTCCGCCCTGAGGAAGCGTATGAAAGAAGTCAAGTCAGATGATCCCGCTCTCATCATCTATACGTCAGGCACAACCGGCAAGCCCAAGGGAGCACTGCTAACCCATAAGAATATCATCGCCAGCGCCTCTATACAAAATAAGCACTTCCTCGGTCAGACTTATAAACGTGGCGAGGGTAAGTCGCTCATCCATTTCCCCATTAACCACGTCGCCTGTGCCGTGGAGCAGGCTATGGGAGGGCTGCACTGGGGTTCAACCATTGTGATGATGGACCGCTTCGATCCGGCTGCCACGCTGAAAACCATACAGGACGAGAAGATAAGCTTCCTAGGACAGGTCCCCGCTATGTTCATGCTGCAATTCATGCTGCCGGATTATGACAGCTATGACCAGTCCAGCTTGAAAACGATAGTCTGGGCAGGTTCTGCAGCCTCGGAAGAAATGGTTAAGCGGTTATCGAAAATAGGTGCTATGCTGATGACAGGCTACGGTCAGACGGAGAATGCCGGGTTTATCACCTATTCAAAACCGGGCGATTCTATGGAGGACCTTATACAGACTGCAGGAAGATGCTATCCGCCCTTCAAAATTAAACTGGTTGATAATAACGGCAAGGAAGTACCCGAGGGTCAGGTCGGAGAGATATTGATGAAAGGTGACCTGATCATGAAAGGATATTGGAACCGTCCGCAGGATACCGCTGAAACGCTAACTAAGGACGGCTGGCTCAAATCAGGTGACCTGGCTACCATGGATAGCCGCGGCTATATCAAGATCGTAGGTCGCACCAAGGAGATGTTCAAGTCCGGCGGTTATAACGTCTATCCCCGCGAGATCGAAGCCGTCATCGAGCAGCACCCGGGCGTGGCCTTTGTAACGGTTATACCCATCCCGGATGAGACCTGGCAAGAGGTTGGTAAGGCTTTCATCATGCCAGTGCCCGGCAAGACGGTAGAGGTGGAAGAAGTGCGTGAGCTTTGCAAGAAGCATCTTGCCAACTACAAGATACCCAAACAGTTTGAGGTCCGTCCGTTGCTCCCGCTGCTTGTCAGTGGTAAGGTCGACCGGCGTGCCATGGTTGAGGAAATCAAAGTTGCGCAGCAGAAAAAATGATTTGAATTAAAGAGATGTCGTGTATCACTTAATTGGTTAAGGTAAGCTTCGTAAGTAAAACCCTGGGAGTAACGCTGAGCCGTAATCACAGTTGCTGTTGACATGGCCCACCTCCTTTATGACTTTTGGGCTACTATCAAGTTACAAAAACAAGATCCCATCACATCCACTAAGCCGTTGCGTACTGGCTTGCAGATACAGACTGTATCCGGGCGTCGTCGTTTGCGGCATGGGCAATAGTAGTCGCCGGTCGTCTCTTTCATGCGAATAATATCGCGCAGAATTCTTTCCGCTTCTGGTGCCAGAGAATAGCCCCGTTCGTTGCAGAAGCTAACAACCCGGTTACGCAGATTTTCCAGGTCATTTTCCATGTTTACCTTGGATTATAGCATTGGCTAGCGACAGAAAGTCAACAATCTGACGAAAAATGTCTCTCAGGCTGTGTCAGATACGATTCCTCTTCTGGGCAACACGGCTAGTATCGGCCACATCCAGGCCCTCATAGCTGGACTGCTAAATTAACCGTCTAGGGCAAAGTAGATTGATGTGAGGGCATCTCGGTTAATCTTGTCGGAATCGCTTATCCAGGCCCCGAAGGAATGTTTCGACCTCGGGCGAC
>JBEKVW010000115.1:0-5032 GCA_049513695.1 Dehalococcoidia bacterium
AGGCGGGCACGGGTCGGTCAGTATGACGGCTTCTTTGCCTTTTATACGGAAACACGAACGTCCAAACCAGGTAATATCCATATGCTGACCTCACTATCAAACGGCCGCGAAGGCCGGGGCTTAATTGTAGCAACACAGGTTAAAAACATCAATCGGTTAATCGTCCCCAGTTATCATAATTTCCATCCTAACGCCATTGCCTTACTGAAATCAGCAATGGCATTGCCGTATTCGCCTTTAGCATGATAGGCATTGCCGCGGTTAAAGTAAGCTTGGGGATACCACGGCACCAGTGCTATGGATATAGTGAAATCAGCTATGGCGGTATCGTATTCACCCCTTCGAGTATAGGCATTCCCGCGAAAAAAGTAGGCCGTGGCATTCTTCGAGTCAATCTCTATCGCTTTATTGAAATCAGCTATAGCTTGATCGTAATCACCTTTTTCAACATAGGCATTCCCACGCATGCTGTAAGCATAGGGATTCTTCGGATCCAGAGTGATGGCTTCAGTATATTTCACAATGAGTGCGTCATCGTCATTATTGAGTCTCATGTCCATTTCTCGAACCTCTAACCACTATACCAAAAAAGGGGATATAATAGGCAAGTATTTCGAGAAGTGTAGCTGTTCCGAAGTATATCATAGCAGGCCAGCTTGCCAGCTAATGAAAAACAATTTGGAACCAATATGGATTGGATCACTGCTTGCGAAATAATAGAAGTTTCACCTGACGCCACCGATGCGCAGATAAAAGAGCGCCGCAGTTACTGGAGCTTCCTTTTGGCACCGGATGCGACCGTAGGCAAGCCGGAACACATCAGAAAAAAAGCCGAAACAGAGTACATAAAGAAAAAAGATGCTTGGGAATACTTGCTCATACCTGAGAACCGACCTAAGAGTAGGTCATCTGGTAGACGACCGGCCGCCAAACCTCAAAATGAGCCTTCTCCTTCGGTTAAAGCCAAACCGATTTTAAGTATTACTCCTAAGCATATAAGATTTAAAGAACTAGGGAACCTGGAAACAAAAACTACGTACTTTGAAATTAGTAATATCGGTGGGCCCTATACGGACTATAGTATTTCAGGCGATCACATCCCCAAATGGTTAGAAATAATAGAGATTAAGAGATTAAGTCACCAAGCATTACCAGTGCAAGTCCATATTAAAGCTACTGGCCAGCAAGTTGGCTTTAAATATGAATGTCAAATACCAATTAAAATTGAAGATAAAAACTCCGGATATTTTGATGAGGGCAGAATCCAAATTGAACTCGTAATGAAAGAACGTTTTATACAAGTAGATAAGAAAACTGTTCAATTTAGTGTAACTCCAGGAGCGATGCCACCGCCACAGACAGTAATCTTGACCAACGGTGGCATCGGATTTATAGAGGGAGACATAGTTCCAAGACAGCCGTGGATAAAAATTGGCACTAGACATATACGATTTAATAATACCTACAAAATGCAAGTGCAGGTGGATACATCCAAATTATCTATGGAAAATACTGGGTTTATTGACATAAACACTAACGGTGGCACCGACAATATTATGGTTAAGGTCCTGCTTCTACCTCAACCAATAAAGACAACGCAAACTAACAGACCAACTGAACCTACTATTGCCCATAAGTGCGCAAAGGATACAGTTTGGTATAATCCACGTTTACAGGTATATGAGTGCAGAGCGTGCCTAAGGAGATCTAAACATCGTAATAACATAATTAAATGAAAATCCTAGAGCAAGGCATTCGTATATATTTATATCGCTGATAACTCCCTTCCAACCTTTGACCTATGTTTTTTATTATGGATTAACATACATACCGATGTTTGTTCAATAGTAAGCTTCATGATCCTGTCATGCTAGTGCACTATAGGTCACCCTCTTTTCCTGCCCTTGCTTTGCCCTAGCTTAGTCATAAGCACGTAATCAATTGTAATAGAGCTTAATTCTTCGCACATTTCAGCATTTAGCTTTGTGCTATAATCCCTGCCGTGATTATCCTGGCCGTTGAAACTTCCTGTGATGAAACCTCGGTCGCCATCGTAAAGGACGGCAGCAGTATCCTCTCCAATGTGATCGCCTCGCAGGTGGAGATTCATGCCCGCTATGGCGGCATCGTGCCGGAAGTGGCCTCGCGCCAGCATATGCTGACCATCGTCCCGGTCAGCGAACAGGCTTTCAGGGAGGCAGGCATCGACCAGGGCCGGCTGGATGCCGTGGCAGTGACCAAAGGCCCGGGGCTGGCCGGCTCATTGATCGTAGGGGTCAACTTCGCCAGAGCGCTGGCGCTAGCCAATAAACTGCCGCTGATCGGCATTAACCACTTGGAAGGGCATATCTATGCCAACTGGCTCTCCGAAGTACAACCCGAGCTGCCCTGCCTGTGCCTGATCGTGTCGGGCGGACACAGCGACCTGATCCTAATGCAGGATCACGGCCACTTCAAGAAGCTGGGAAGCACCAGGGACGATGCGGCCGGCGAGGCCTTCGATAAGGGCGCCAGGATACTGGGCCTGCCGTATCCCGGAGGGCCGGCCATCCAGGCGGCCACCGTAGGCGTGACCACCTCGCTTTCGCTGCCCCGCGCCTGGCTGAAAGACAGCGATGATTTCAGCTTCAGCGGAGTAAAAACAGCCCTGCTGCATATGGCCGAGGCCCGAAATGACCGGGACGAGAGATGGACCAGGGAGGCGGCCGCCGCCTTTCAGGACGCTATCGTGGACGTGCTGGTCACCAAGACTATACAGGCCGCGCAACGGCACGGCGTCAAAGGGATATTGCTGGCGGGCGGCGTGGCCGCCAACAGTGCGCTGCGCAGCCGCATGCTGGCCGATTCTCCGCTGCCCGTGCTGATACCCCCTCCCATCCTGTGCACGGACAACGCCGCCATGATTGCCTCCTGCGCCTACTACCGTATTATGTCGGGACATGCGGATAGCAGCGGGCTGGACGTCATACCCGGGCTGGCATTCGGCCTGTAGATACGGGGCAGCCCTGGCAGTCCTTAATGCGGCACCAGGAGTGGTAGATGTGCAGCAAACCCTGCTGCTGGCAGGCTGTCAATCCCCTCTGACTCTCGATCGATAGCTCGTGCTGCATATACCTGGTCAACTCGTTTCCCGGCAGGGCCTTGTAGCGTGTGTATATGGCCGATATTTTGCGCTCCAGATTCTCGTCGTCCTTGTCACGCGCACTGGCAAGGAAAAAGGGCAGAACTGCGTTAATAACTATCTCCCCTGCGCGCCCTTTCCCGATCAAAGCCGTGTGGCGCTCATGTGAGCGGCCGAAATCATGGTGGCAGGCCCAGTAGCCATCGCCCTTGACCGACAGGCAGTTTTCCAGAATGCTGGACGCCTGTTTAAGCGGAGCCTCCCCGATCAGCAGGGCCAGGCCGGGCAGCAAGCCCGTATCCTCTAACCTGTGAAGAAGATGGCTCAGGCCGGCCAGCCTTTTGAGCGGACTGTTGCCCGGTCTGACGCAAGCGAGGCGCCACTCAGTCCCGGCCATCGGGGAGGAGGGCCACCCGATCGCATGCAAGCGTTCTTCCAGGACATATGCTTCATCGTTAGGGGAAATACTCATGCCTGGACGCTGCGACGGCAGCAGCCCTGCAGTGCCGAAGATGCAGGCCTGCCTTTTAAGCGGATCACCGGCAGCATATCTTTCCAGCAGGGAAAGCGGCAGCGCCCCGGCCAGCATCTCAAAGGGCGCTGTATTCCTGGAGTATCCCAGCGTCCGACAGATGCCTTTGTATAGCACCTGCGAAGCATCGCCGGTGCTTAGAGACCTGGAAAACCTCTGAGCTTTTAGGATAAACCTTTGCCTGCCGGCCCAGGCCAGTATACGATGCAATTTATTCCGGACGGCCCGCCGCCTGCTGTAAAGGCAGCTTGGAGCGGGCATATTCGTAGCCAGGCAGATATCTGCCGCATCGCCGGGGATATATTTGTGCAATATCACGGTGGGGATGGTCCTGCCGTTCTGCAGCTTTACAGGCAGGCCGCCGCGCTGCCACATAGCGGCGTGCAGGATTATCCCGTTATACAGCGGGTTGACGCCATGCCCATGCTTAAGCCACAGGTCGGATGTCACATGTATCTCCACATCGCCCACCATCCTTTCTCCGTTCATTTCGATAACGGCATCCTGAAAATCGCAGCCTACCCCGGTGCTGCCTCTGCCGGGGTGGATAACCTGAATGTCGTTTCCCAGGTCATCCTCCAGGTTGGAGATAAGGCCGCTCCTCCACAGGCCCGCCACGCACTTTTCGGTAATCCTTTCCATCCAATCCTGCGTTAACGTGTAATAAGGGGTAAAAAAAATAGGTTTCTATTTCGGCCCGGCCCGGTATTCGAAATGGCTGCGGTCAGCTATGATGGACAGCAGCCTGGCTGAGGCGCCCCGCGGCTGGTATTGCCCCTTTTCCCACTCGCTGATGGTCTGCTGCCTGGTGCCCAGCTCGCCGGCCATTCCCACCTGGGTAAGCTTCAGGTGCCTGCGCAAAGCCCTGATGCGCTTCGAATCCCAGCTTTCAGCCTTGCTATTCTTCACCATTAAATACTATTTTACACGTTAACAGGTAATGTATCAATTTGAATTATCTAAAACAATCTCAAAACCTACTCATTGATATGCGGTTATCCGCATACGGTGGTAGAATAGGTGCGTGGTTTGGGAGAGTAGTCCGCGTCGGGCATTTAAAGATACTAAAAAATGGTTGCTCGGATCCTTCGTTGCGTGGATCATTGTTACGGTGGTCTTTGCCATGATCGGAGCCATTTTTGCACCTTCCACAGATACCATTTATATGAGGGCATTATGGGGGTTTGTTGGGGCTGTAGTCGCAATTATCTCCATTGTAGGAATAACCTATTTTGTACACCTGCTACTTGCTCCTGTACGCCAACGCAACGAATTACGTGTAAGAATTGAGGAACAGGAGAAACCTGATAAGAACCTTGCGATTAGAAATCAGCTTGGTATTTATCTAATGGAAACTATACAATTGCAAGTGAAATGCC
>JBEKVW010000116.1:0-4916 GCA_049513695.1 Dehalococcoidia bacterium
GCCGGTTACGATCTCCAGTGAGGCGATCAGCCTGCTTTTGTCTTCTTTCATTGTTCTACCCCTCAACCATGTATAAATAAAGTGGTTTCATATTATCTTACGGATATCCAAAAAACAAGCGTTTGATATAAAAACGGGGAGGAACCTGACAGTTCTTGTCTAACTTTGAATGGAGGTGTAATATTTCATTAATATTCAGTTTTTCTATTTAATCGCAACGAGGCAACCTTGGCTATAGCAATACTGTACCGCGAAGAGCTCCTGGAATATGATTTCGGGCCGGGGCATCCATTTCGCGGTGACCGCTATGAGATTTTCCCCAGATTTTTAAAGGAAAGGGTCCCAGAGGACAACAACTATCATTTTGTGAAAGCCAACCCGGCTACCGAAGAAGACCTGCTCACCATTTGTAGCAAGGAATACATCCAATTCACGCGTGATTACTATAAGGCCGCCCATGCCGGGCAGCTCGACCACATTAAGTTCGGCCTTTATCAGAGCATGGATAACATGCCGTTCGAAACGCCCGGCAATATCGAGGAAGCCGCCAGGCTGATCATAGGTCAGGCCAAGCTCGGGTGCGACTTGATACAGAAAGGCACCTATCAAAAGGCCGTTTCCATCGGCGGCGGCATGCATCACGCCAAGCCCAACTTCGGCGAGGGGTTCTGCATTTACAACGATGTGGCTTTCGCCGCCCGGTACCTCATCAATAATTACAAGCTGGAGCGCGTCCTGATCCTAGACACCGACGCACATGCAGCTAACGGAACTTACGAGTATTTTTACGGTGACCCGCATGTGCTTTTGATCGACCTTCACCAGGACCCGCGCACACTTTACCCGGGCACGGGCTTTGCCAAGGATATCGGCGACGGCAAGGGCAGGGGATTCAAAGTCAATATACCGCTGCCTCCCAATGCCGGCTACGACTCCTATTACAGGGTATTTTGCGAAATTGTCGAGCCCCTGGTACGGGAGTTCAAACCTCAGATGATTATCCGCAACGGGGGTTCCGATCCTCATCCCGACGACGGCCTCACCGACCTCGACCTGCCCGTTCGCGGCTTCCACATGATAGGAGCGAGGGTCAGAGAACTTGCTGATGAAGTCTGCCAGGGCAAGGAATTGGATTTGATCGCCTCGGGCTACAACAAGGGGGTCCTGCCTTACGCCTGGCTGGCCCTCATCGCCGGGCTGGCCGGATGGAACATTGAGGTGGAGGAGCCCGAACCGGTTACCAGGAAGTTCCACAAGGACCCGGCTTATGCCGAGACCAAGCTGGTTGAAGCGGAGATCAAAAGCAACCTTCGACCCTACTGGAAATGCTTCCAGCTCCCCAATCCTATACAGTTCTAGGACGGCTCCGGGCGCCCAATTTTTGCAACAATCCTACAATATAACATGCCCATGCATACCACAGACCATTAAAATACCCGCTACATTTTGTTATAATGGTTCGCCAGCTAAATAAATTTGCAGGGAGGTTGACATGAATCTGGGCAGCCTTGGTCTGGATAACATCCAAAGGTTCGGGCAATACGACAGCAGCTATTTCGAGGGTCGGTGGTATAACAATGTAGAGATGGAGGCCGAGTCCAACCGCCTGGGAAATGCTTTAAAATCGTTGGGCATTCAAAAAGGCGACCGCGTAGCTATCCAAATGCCCAATAGCCCGGTGGTATTGTGGTCATTTCCAGCCATCTACAAGATAGGTGCTGTGGCTGTGCCTATGAACCCCCTGCTCAGGCCGGACCAGTCGGCCTACATTTTTAAGAATTGCGGCGCCAAAGCCGTGATCACCAGTCCCGAATACATCCCCTGGATACAGGCAGCGCAAAAAGACGCCTCTGATTTGAAACATCTGGTCGTCACGGAAAAGACCGATATCCCCGGTACGATCGGCTATGATAGCCTTGTCCCTGGGCAATCCGATGTACTACAGATAGAAAAGACCGAAAATGAGGACCTGGCAGCCCTTATTTACACGGCCGGCACTACAGGGCCCAATAAGGGTGTAATGCACACACATTTCAGCCTGTATATGACGGCGGTGGGATACGCGGAATACGTCTCACGTTATCTCAGCGCTACGCTGAACATGAGCTATAAATACATGAACGTCCGCACCCTCAGAATGACAGAAGTTCAACAGAAGGTTACGGGCACGGATCGCAACGCTATGAGCCTTTTCGTACTGCCGCTTTCCCACTCTTACGGGCTGGCCGTATCGCTCATGGGCATTCTGTATGCAGGCAGGGGCATTATCATGAAATGGTTTAACCCGGAGCAGGCTTTGAAACTTATAGGAGAGTTCAGCGTGACCAATTTCGCGGGCGTTCCAGCCATGTATATCATGATGTTAAGCCACCCCGATTTCAATAAATATGATTTGAGCTCGTTGCGCGAATGCTCATGCGGGGCAGCCCCGCTGCCGCCGGACATCGGCAAGATCTGGAAGGAAAAAACAGGGACGGATATCCTGGAAGGATGGGGCATGACGGAGACCGGGGCCACCACTTGCGGCAACATACCGGGCCTTCCGCCCAAATACGGGTCCATCGGCAAATGCATGGTTAAAGCCGATACCATGTCCATAGTAGACGATGAGGACCATGAGCTGCTTCCCGGGAAAATAGGCGAAATAGCTATCAAAGGACCCACTATTATGAAGGGATATTGGAACATGCCCAAAGAAACTGAGGAGGCATTGCGCAGCGGCTGGATGCATACCGGCGACGTGGGCTATATGGACGACGAAGGTTATTTCTACATCACAGACCGCAAGAAGGATATCATCATCAGGGGCGGCGAAAACGTATCGCCGCGTGAAGTCGAGGAAGTTTTGTTACAAATTCCTCAAATAATGGATGTCGGAGTGATCGGCATCCCAGACAAGGTTTACGGTGAAGAGATAAAAGCCTTTTGCGTTCTCAAAAAGGACGAGACGGTCAGTAGTGAAGAGATAATCGCTTTCTGCCGCCAGCAGCTTCCCACCTTTAAGATCCCCAAAGCCGTCCAGTTCGTCGATACCCTGCCCAAAAACATGCTGGGAAAATTATTAAGGGCCGAACTGCGCAAGATGGAGAAGCAGAAGTAAGCCTGGCGGTTTAATGTCCTGAATTAATATTCGATCTCTATAAGCTTTCATGATTTCAGTTGAAGAAGCCCTGGAAAAAATATTGGCTGCCGTAAGCAGGCTGGAGCCGGAGGAGAAACCCATCCTCGAATGCCTGGACCAGGTGCTTGACGAGGATGTTCATGCAGGATTCGATATCCCTCCCCACGACAATGCAGCCATGGACGGCTACGCCGTAAGGTCAAAGGACCTAACCGGCGCCGCTAAAGGGCGGCCGGTATACCTGGACGTAATAGGTGAAGTGGCCGCAGGCCATGTCTCGACTAAAAATGTAGCGGGGGGTTCGGCCATACGTATTATGACGGGTGCGCCCCTGCCCGGCGGCGCCGACGCCGTGATACGGTTCGAAGACAGCGACGAGCTCGAACATAAAGACGATAATAAACACCGGGTCAAAATCGGCATATTAATAACAGCCGAGAAAGGACAGAATATCCGCTCCAGAGGAGAGGACATTCAAAGCGGCACAATCGTTCTGAAAAAGGGTACCGTTCTCGGGCCGGCGGAAATAGGTGTGCTGGCCTCGCTGGGGAAATCGCGCGCTATAGTGATCCGCCGTCCCATCGTGTCCATTCTTCCTACCGGTGATGAACTATGTAAAGTCAATCAACCCCTGTCGCCGGGCAAGATTTACGACAGCAATTCCTACACCATTGCCGCCAGCGTACTCAAGTGCGGAGGCATACCTAAATTGCTGGATATCGCCCGTGACTCGATGCGGCCATTGAAATCTCAAATTAGCAGTGGGGCGGATGCTGATATGCTGATTACCTCGGGCGGCGTCTCTATGGGAGACTACGACATCGTCAAAGACGTGCTGTCACAGATGGGCCAGATCGATTTCTGGACCGTGCGTATGAAACCCGGCAAGCCGCTGGCTTTTGGCCTGATTAAAAAACAAAAACACAACGTGATAAGAGAAGTTCCCCACCTTGGACTGCCCGGCAACCCGGTCAGCTCAATGATAACGTTCGAGCAGTTCGCCAGGCCTGCCATCATGAAAATGATGGGCAAAGACAACTTCGCCAGGCCGACCGTTATAGCCACGCTTGATAAGCCTATAAAAAACAACGATGGACGGCGCATTTTCGCGCGTGTTCGCCTGACCAGGGGTGCGGAAGGTTGGCATGCTTCATTGACGGGTCCGCAGGGTTCAGGGATACTTACATCCATGTCGGCGGCCAACGGACTGGCCATTGTACCTGAGGACTGTCCGCTGGTCAGGGCGGGGGAAAAGATAAAGGTCCAGTTGCTGGAAGGCAGCGAATGCCTGAGATAGGTGGAGAAATATGTTACCCGTAGTAGCTGTAGTGGGCAATTCAGAGTCCGGTAAAACCGCGGTTATCGAGAAGCTCATCGTGGAACTCAAGGCCAGGGGCTACCGCCTGGCGGCCGTCAAGCATGCCGGGGAAACGGTTGACCTGGACCTGCCGGGCAAAGATACCTGGCGTTTCTCGCAGGCCGGCAGCCTGACCACAGTGATAAGCTCCCCCTTGAAAATAACCGTTTTTAAAAGCGTCGACCACGAACCCTCCCTCGAAGAAACGCTGATGTCCATAGGTGAAGGCTACGACCTCGTACTGGTGGAAGGATTTAAAAAGAGCAAGGCGCCCAGGATAGAGGTTTACAGGGGGACGGATGGGAAGGCTATGGTCTGCCCTGAAGCCGACCTGTCGGCGGTGATATCCGATTCAAAGCTCCCTCTTAAAATCCCGCAATTCTGTCCCGGCGATATCAGGGAAATCGCCGATTTTATCGAGAAGGAAATAATAGGCAA
>JBEKVW010000117.1:0-4909 GCA_049513695.1 Dehalococcoidia bacterium
TCCGACGGCCAGGTTATGGAGACGCACAGCATCTCAGCTGGCCTGGACTATCCCGGCGTCGGACCCGAGCACAGTTACTATAAGGACGGTCACAGGGCAGAATATGTCGCCGTGGACGACCGGGAGTGCCTTGACGCCTTCCAGTTGCTGTGCAAGCTGGAAGGGATCATGCCGGCGCTGGAATCGGCGCACGCAGTGGCCCACGCCGTAAAGCTGGCCCGGACGCTGGATAAGGATAAGATCATCGTCATCAATCTTTCGGGGAGGGGAGATAAAGATACAGGCATCGTGGCCGATGCGCTGGGGGTGACCCTGTGAGCCGCATTTCGAACGTATTTCAAAAAGACAGGCGCAAAGCCTTAATAGCCTATGTAACGACCGGATATCCCTCCATTGAGGCGACCCTAGAAGTAGCGCCCCTGCTGGCCGAAGCCGGCTGCGATATCATCGAGCTCGGCATCCCCTTCTCCGACCCCCTGGCCGACGGCGTCACCATCCAGAACGCCACCCATCAGGCGCTCCTGAATGGCGTCACCGTAAAAAAATGCCTCGAGGTGGCAGGCATAATCCGCCGGAGAATCGGCATACCGCTGGTCTTCATGGGCTACCTCAACCCCATCCTGCATTACGGTGCCGAGGGATTCTGTGCCGACTGTGCAAAGGCCGGGATAGACGGGCTGATTATCCCCGACCTTCCTCCCGGCGAGCTTCCTGGCCTGGATGACAGCGCCGGCCGGCACGGTATCGATATCATCTCTTTCCTGGCGCCCAATAGCTCAGATGCACGTATAAAAGAGGTTGCGGGAAGGGCGCAGGGATTTATTTACCTGGTCTCGGTGACGGGTGTGACCGGCGTGAGGAAAGGCTTTTCCGCCGACCTCAAAGGATTTATCGCCCGGGTAAGGCAGGCGACGGACCTGCCGCTATGTATCGGATTCGGCATTTCCAGCGCAGAGCAGGCCGCACTGGCAGCGGAACTGGCCGACGGCGTCATCATCGGCAGCCGCATTATCCAGCTTATGGAAGGTGGTGATAAATCCTATAAAAAATTGCGTGATTTTATAGGGGAGGTAAGGCACAGCATAGACGGGTGAACCTGACTGGATTTTATCCCCGGTGCGGGCCTATAATGATTCTTAAGGATGTGCTTGCAATTGGACCAACAGGTCCCGCCCGGCACACTTCTGCGCCAGGCAAGGTTCGAAGTCATCCCCATGCGTGGCGTAGTTGAAGAGGTTACCTTTCTGCCTCCCGCCAGTATAGTCACCGTCACCGGCTCACCGCGCAAAGGTATAGAAGCCACACTTGATCTTTCCGAGCAACTGGCTGCGCGCGGCTTCCAGGTTGTCCCGCATTTGATGGCCAGGCTGGTACGCAGCCGGGACCATTTACGTCAGATACTCGACCGTCTTGAAGACCATCGCATGGAGGAGGTTTTTGTCATCGGGGGAGATGTGCCCGTGCCGGCCGGCCCCTATGATTCCGCCGGATCACTCATAGCGCAGATGTTCGAGACGACCAACCGTCCCAAACGTATCGGCATTGCCGCCTATCCCGAGGGACACCCGCTCATCAGCAGCAGCAAACTGCTGCAGGCGCTGCGGGAAAAACAGCGCCTGGCGGACTACATGGTCACCCAGATATGCTTCGATCCGGCGACTATCATGAGGTGGCTGGCCGGCATAAGGGAGCAGGGCATAAAATTGCCCGTCTACCTTGGAATACCGGGGGTGCTGAAGCGCAAGAAACTGCTCGAGATATCGTTGCGCGTGGGCGTGGGCGATTCCACCCGCTTTCTCACCAACCATGTCGGTATGATTACACGCCTGTTGCGAAGCCCCGTTTATAGCCCGGACGTACTGGTGACAAGAACGCTTGCAGTTGCCGGGGATGCCAGCCTTCCCATAGCCGGGTTTCATATTTATACGTTCAACCAGTGCCAGGCCACTGAGCGCTGGCGCCAGAAAGCCATAAAACTCTGTTTATAAAACCAGGCCGAGCTGCCTCATCAGGCTTAGCTCGTCCACGCTATCCCAGTGTTCTGCTATACACCCGTCTTTTATACGGTAGAAATCCATACCCTTGACTGTCACTTTTTTACCGGTCGGCGCAATATTCATAAATACGCCCGTATTCGTTCCTTCCCAATAGTACCGTACGGCTACCACCTCACCTTCACCAACGATTTCTTCAAGCGTAAAAAAAAGATCCGGGAAAGCTTGCCGCATGACCGTCAATTTAACCTTGATTCCCGTGCTTCCGGGTAGTTGCCCAGGCACGGGGTTGTGTTCAATATAACCAGGGTGGATTAGAGTATCCAGCAATTCAAGACGCCCGTCATTCAGCACCTCATCGAACAGCCTGCGCACAATCTTTTTATTATCAGCCACGAAAAAATTATACCCCTTTGTACACCTTGTTGAATTTTCTGACCCGGGCAGCTTGCTTGTGTTAAAATCTGCTTCATGAAAAACCCTGCTATAAGGGCGCGTGCGTAAAAATCTTACCCGGGGGATAAATATGAAAATTAATAAAGAGGCTGCTCAACCTTTCCCCTCCAGGATATCCGAAGGGAAATTAATGAAGGATCTGGAGATGTTCCGCAGCCAAGCCATGGAACTGGGCGCTTCCGGCGCCGCGATCATCCAGGCCGGACAGATTGTAGTTGATGAGCGCGTCAGGCTCAAATGCCTTATACCCCGCTGCCTGCGCGCCGGAGAAACGCCCAACTGCCCTCCCAACGCGCCCGACCTGGACCTGATTCGCAAAGCCTTTGCCAGGTATACCCATGCCATACTGCTGAAAACCGATGTCGCCCCAATCGGAGATTACTCACCCAAAGGCGGCAAGGGCAGTTCAGGCGTGGATAAAACGCTGCTCTTCCACCAGAAATCGGCTAAAATAGTTTCCGAGATTGAGCGCCAGGCCTACAAACTGGGCTATTATCTTGCCATGGGGCTGGGCGGAGGTTCGTGCAAGGACTACTTGTGCCAGGGGCTGGTCTGCCAGTTCAAGGACAGCGGCAGGTGCCGCTTCCCGTTACGTTCCCGGCCGGCCATGGAAGCGCTGGGAATCGATGTCTTCGACCTGATCAGCAAGGTGGGCTGGGACATGTATCCGCTGTTCGACGGGCCCGAGAAAATTCCCTGTGCCATATCCGTCGGTCTGGTTTTCATACACTAAGGAGGGCAATATGACAGCTAATGTTGTAGATATGGTTGAACCTTTCCTCTCTGAGGACCAGAGGAAGTGGGGCAAGCTGGCCAGCGATATAAACTACAGGCGTCTGCACCTGCTGCTGCTCAGGGAGATACTGCTTGAGCTAAAAAAACAGAACAAGCATGGCAAAGCATAGTTTTCAGCCCGATTTCCGCTTCTGAGCTTCGATCGACTTCCTGATATTGGGATCCAGCTGCATAAGGTCCTGCAATTTTTTACATACGTAGTCGGGGCAGAGCGCGCAGGTATCGATGCCCTTTTCAACGGCGCACTTCCTGACCCCGCATGAATTGCAGAAAAAGAACAGCCTGCCACCCGCTTTGCATCCATCACAGTTAATCTGTTCAGGCCTGATGGTAATTTTGGCCCATTCGCTCCAGCGTTGAGCGCAGTCGGAGCGCAATTTGTTATCGTCGGCCTGTGTGGCCAGGTAGGCAGGGCATTTCAAACATTGCAGTCCGCAGTATGCAAGCATCTTATTCACCCCTTTCTTTCTATTTTATTTCTTGCGGTCTTCCATCCTGACTTCCATGACGATATGGCCCCATCCTCCACACTTCACACCCACGTCCGGACAGCCGAACCGCTTGAACCTTATTTCATTGGCATCGACACCGGCATAGTAAAGTTCGGTCATAGCTGGCATCGCCATGGTAAGCGCATGCACGGCAAAGACGCAGACCTTGCCCGGGCACAGCCTGGTTAAAAGGCTGAGGCCGCGTCCGTCGATATAGAACTTATCGCCCTTCTTGTGCCCGCTGTCGCAACCGTGCGATTCCACGACCTCAGCCACAATGGTCTTATTCAGCATGTCCATCCCTTTGGAGATGACTTCCTTATTCCGGGGTTCAGCGCGGAATATTTTCATCTCTTGATCGCTGTAACCCAGGTGATTTTGTATGAATTTCCACGTTTCTTCGCTGACTGCCATCTCATTACCCTCCAGCTTCAATTATTTATCAAAGAAAAACCGGTAGTCCCTGTAACACTTGCCGTCAGTATGCATCATACAGCCGGTTATCACCGGCTGTATCTCATATTTGATTCCCAGGGTATCCAGCCATGTATTGATACGTAACATGATCCCACACTCGTATTGATCTATCGTGCCCAGCGCTTTCATTCCATCGTAAGCAAAGCAGGAATGCCACTCCGCATGCACGAGGTTCTGCGCGGTGTAGTTGTACGAGTACTTCATAAAATCACCGGTGGCCAGGGACATGGCAGAGTCAAAAAAATGCTTGTATTCATCGAAGGTCTCGATTTTATCCACGCCCAAGGCTTTTTTCATGCGCTTGATTTCAATGGCGGCCATTCCTTTGATTGCTGCCTTGTTTATCTTATTGGTCTTCTCAATGCCGCACTCCTGAAGGCAATTGTAAAACCACATGGCATCGTGGGTCATCCAGTTCTTGTTTAACAGTTCTCTCAACTCCTTTTTTTCGAGCGGGATCGTGATCATTTTACCCCCTTTATAGCTTATGATTATCGGATTGATTTATTGCACCAGCAAAGATGCGAGAGCAGCACGGTCGAAATAAACTTCATTGCGTTTAATCCTGTTGCCTTCGAAAATAACCAGGTCCATCCCTTCGGCCTCCACCGTTTCTTTTCCTCCGGCTTTTTTAAACGTGGCGTGCCATCTGACCGCTGCGCCGTTAATATCTTTTAAGGCATATATAGTACGAAG
>JBEKVW010000118.1:0-4724 GCA_049513695.1 Dehalococcoidia bacterium
TCCCGATATCAGCAGGCCCGAGGGGAAGACCCACAGATGCAGGTAGAGGTGGTCCAGCATGCGTATTAAGGCAGATTTCGGCTGGCTGCTCTCCACGATAACGTATTGGCCGCCCGGCTTGAGCACGCGCAGCACCTCGTCCAGGTGTTCCTGAACGAGCGGGTTTTTATAGGTCAGGTTGCGGAAGGCGAATGAGATGCCCACGCAGTCGAACCAGCCGTCCGGGAAGGGGAGCTGCGCTATCTCGGAGTTGATGAATTTAATATTCTTGCCCCTGGCTAACTTATCAGCTTTTTCGGCGGCCTTGTCCAGCATGGGCTGGCTGTAATCGACGCCGGTGATCTCCGGATTATAATCCGCCAGCCGTGCGATAGTGACCGTGAGGTCGCCCGTGCCGCAGCAGATATCCAGGATGCGCTGTGGTCGTGAGGAGAGGCATGCCAGGGCGGCTTCTTTCCTCCAGCCTTTATCCATGCCCAGGGTGATAACATGGTTGATCAGGTCGTAGCGTTCAGGGATGGCGGTGAATATGCGGTGCAGAGGTTTGGGTTTCTGGACGGGCTGATTTTCTGCCATGCAAATTTCCTAGACCTTGAAAACACCGGACAGGATGTAGCCGACGCCCGTCAGAAGCTGGGTCAGCAGCACCACCATCACGTTGTTGGCCATGGCCGGTATCAGTTTGCCCATATCCTCCGACTTGAACGAGCCCCGGATGGCCTTTATGGCCAGGGGCAATGTAAACAGGGCGATCAGGCAGAATATGGGCATGAATCCCGATATAACGGCGCCGATAATCCAAACGTAGACCAGCAAGGTGAATACAGTATAAAAAATAGCCGCATTGCGCCTGCCTATGGTTATGGGCAAAGTTTTTCTATGTCCTACCTTATCGGCCTCGATATCCGGGAACTCGTTGAGCAGCAGCAGGTTGTGCACCAGGAATCCGGAGGGTATGGCCGCAATCACGGCCGGCCAGGTATACATACCGGTCTGCGCAAAGTAAATCCCCAGTACGGGGAGAATACCCAGACCCAATCCGGGCGACCATTCGGGCCAGTATCCCTTCAGGATCAGCGGGCTGTATAAGATAATGCATATGGCAGCAATAATGATCAAGGGCAGTAGAAGCCAGCCTTTAATCCAAACGAAATAAGCGCCGATGAAGACATCGATGATCAAACATATAATCCCGATCCAGAGCGCCTCGGAGGGCTTGATCAGTCCGGCTTTGAGCAGGCCGCTGCCGCCGCTGAAGGGGGTCACGATGGTAGCCTTATCTACACCACTTCTAAAATCGAAGTAATCGTTGAGAGCGTTGCAGGCGGCATGGGCCAGTACCAGCCCGACGCCAGCCAGGATGGCACTGCCAAGATTGAAAAAGCCATCATACCAGGCTATGCAGGTACCCAGTATAGCCAGGACAACCGCCAGGGTTAAAAATTGCGGCCTCGTCTCCAGAAAATACAGCTTTAACTTCATTTTCTCCTCCGATTTAGGAACGTACGATTATAGCATAAAATTGGCCGTCTCCAGACTGACGCTTGCTTGACCACCCTAGTATGGAATGTTACGCTTAAGTGGTAATCAAAGAGGTGCCACTATGATCGATGAAAAAGCCATTGATAACATCAGACAGTATGGTTGTGCTGCAGGCACGGGTGAGAGGAAAAGACAGTTACTAGTAGATGACATTGGCTTCCCCATCAACAAAAAAGCGGAATACGCCATTATTGCAGGATGCTTTCAACCGGAAGGCATGCCGCACGTCCTGCGCGCCTTTAAGAAGGTGCTGGACTATTTAAAGGTAGACTATACGCTGCTGGATAAAGAATACTGCTGCGGCTGGTTGGCATTCGGCCAGATGGCGGTGATAACCAAAAATGAAGTGGACATAGCCAGGTTCAAAGAGCTTTCCCCGGATTTCCTGGCAGAGAACTTCAAGCAGGCCAAAGAGTTGGGCGCCCGATCCATTGTCCTCTTTTGCAGCGCCTGCGAGCCGAATTACACCAACTTCAAGAATTTAACCGACTTGGAGGTCATTACCTACCCACAGCTCATCGACCGCTATTTCAAGATCGGCAAGCTGCATAAAAAAATAGATTACTATGAGGGCTGCTATCGTTTCCGGCGGCGCATAACCGATGTCCCTGTGGACACCAGCGCGGCCATTAATATCATGGAGAAGATCGAAGGACTGGAAGTAAACGTCCTGGACGGCAAGCTATGCTGCAATATACCGCCGCATATGGAACAACTGTTGGCTTCGATCAATAGCAATACGATAGTTAACATCTGCACCGGTTGTTACTACGCACTTAAAGCGAAGCTGGGCGGGAATCCGAATATCGAAGTTAAAATGCTGCCCGAAATAGTCTTGGAGACAATAGAAGGGCAATAGTACCCGGTTTTATATCTAATAATTCAATATCTAAAACGGCAGCTTCTCAACTTTGACATCCGGCAGCAGTCTCTCGACATCTTCCTTATGACATAGCTCGGTGCCCGGCGCCAGGGTAGCAGCCGTGCCACAGGCAGCGGCAAGGCGTGAGGCTTCCTCCAGGCTACCTCCCTGGCTAAGCTTGAGCACCAGCCCCGCCACGGCGGAATCCCCAGCGCCTACCGTGCTCAAAACCTGTACGTCAGGGGGTACCACCTTATAGACTGCCTCTTTGTCGGCGATGATCATGCCGTCCCGGCCCCTTGAAATACAGACTATTTTGATACCGCTGCTAACCAGCGTTTTTACGGCGTGAATTATATCTTCTTCGGTCTTAAGCTCCGTGCCGAGCAGGCCCTGCGCTTCCCTGACGTTGGGCTTGATAATATCCGGCGTGGCCTTCACTCCCTCTTTAAGCCATTGGTCGGCTGAGTCCAGCACCGTCACGATCCCCTGGCTTTTCATCTTATCGATCAGCACATGGTAGATGTCATCAGGGACCCCCGGCGGTACGCTGCCCGCAAAAACCATATAGCGGGGACGGCGCTTGAGATGGGTTACTTTGTCGATCAGCTTCTTCAGCTCGCCGGGTGATATCTCAGGCCCGGGAGCTGATATCCTGGTCTGCTGGTGGGTCTTGAGGTCCGTAATTATGAAATTGCTCCTGATCTCCAGCTTGATGGGAGTAAAATCACAGGGCACATCATTTTGTTTCAAAATGGTCTTCAGAACGCCCCCATCGAGGCCCCCCAGGAAGCCATAAGCCATGGTATCGCCTCCCATCTGACAAACGACACGAGATACATTAATCCCCTTGCCACCGGGCATATATGAGAAGCTTACCCAGCGGTTGGTATCATCGATTACCAGGTTATCTACGGCGACATGCCTGTCCAGCGAAGGGTTCATGGTCACAGTAGATATCACTTAGATCTTCTCCACTTTAAGCATATTGGTTGTGCCCGCCTTGCCGCTGGGAATACCCGCAGTCACCACGACCAGGTCCCCTTTCTGTGCACAACCCAACTTTTTAGCCGCCCGGGCGGCCTGCGTAAACATATTCAATATGGACCTCGGCTCGGGCACCTTAAGGGCGATCACTCCCCAGGTTAGGGATAACTGCCTTTGCGTAGATTCGTTAGGCGTAATGGCCAGTATCTGCGTACGCGGCCTGTATTTCGAGACCCGCCTGGCCGTGCTGCCCGAGGCTGTATAGGCAATAACGGCTTTAGCGCCGAGCTGGCGCGCAGTGTGGCAGGCGGCGTAACTGATGGCGTCATCAGTGAGCGGCTGAAGGTCTTTGCCCTTGCTGGCAAAGTTCTCGTCGTAAGGCAGGGCGCCCTCCGCCTCTACAGCTATGAGGGACATCATTTTGACCGCCTCCACGACGTAATGTCCAATCGCCGTCTCCTCCGAAAGCATGGTCGCATCCGCCCCGTCAAAGATAGCGTTAGCCACGTCCGTAGCCTCTGCACGCGTGGGCATGGGCGAATCAACCATTGACTCCAGCATCTGCGTAGCCACGATAACCGGTTTGCCTGCATGGTTGCTTTTACAGATCAGGTCTTTCTGGACGACAGGGACCCTCTGTATGGGTATTTGAACGCCCAGGTCGCCGCGCGCCACCATGATGCCGTCGGCCGCCGCCAGTATCTCATCGAAGTTATTCAACCCCTCTACCCTCTCTATCTTGGCGATGATCTTGGCCAGGGAACCCTTGTCCCGCAAAAACTGCCTGACCTGCACGACATCGTCGGCCTTGCTGACAAAGGAAAGCCCCACGAAATCGATTTCGTGCTGTATGGCGAAATAGAGGTGTTGCCAGTCTGCCTCGGTCACGGCATCTACGTCCCAGGTCACGCCCGGAACGGTTACTCCCTTATTATCGAAAAGCCTGCCGCCTGAGATGACTTTGCACTTAACATCATGATGGCTGATGGACACCACTTCCAGCTTGATGAGGCCGTCATCCAGGAAAATGTCCTGTCCCAGCTTCACATGATTCGGGAGCTCGGGGAGGTCCACGGAGACCTGTGTCTCATCGCCCAGCACGTCCCTGGTCGTCAATATAAATTCGGCGCCGTCTTTGAGCTTTATCCCGCCCTTCTTGACTTTGCCCGTGCGGTCCTTAGGGCCGGGCAGGTCGAGCAGGAAGGCCAGCGGCAATTTGAGCTTCTGCGCCTCCAGCCGTAGCGTTTCGATGTAATGCAGATGCTCGTCCGGTGTACCGTGCGAGGCGTTAATGCGCGCCACGTTCATGCCAGCCTCAAGCAACTGCCTTACA
>JBEKVW010000119.1:0-4549 GCA_049513695.1 Dehalococcoidia bacterium
GGGAGTATTTACCAGCGCCTAGTACCGGGGCGGCAGATCGGGCTTTTGTGAATATTGGTATCTGCAGGCTGAAGATACACATCCCTGAGAGCCGTTCTCTCAAGGATAAGCGAAGCACGGTGAAATCGCTTATTTCACGCCTTCAGAAACAGTTCAATATTTCCATCGCCGAGGTTGATGACCATGATCTGTGGCAGATAGCCACGATCGGGATAGCATGTGTCAGCAATCATAATCACCGCGTGGATGAGGTCATAGATTCGGCCATCGCTCTAATTAACCGCGACTATCCCACCGTCGAAATCATAGAAAAAGAAATAGAAACCTATTAGTAAATTCTAAGCCCCAAATTCTAAACTCTAAACAAAGTCTAAGCTCCAAGCTCAAAACATTTTGAATTTAGGATTTTGTATTTATTTAGAATTTAGAGTTTAGTTTTTAGAGTTTGTATAATTATGCCAGATGGATACCACTGCCTTCCTTAACTATCTGAAAAGTGACCCCGAATACAAAGACCAGATAGTACATATTCAGCACATACCGGCACGTGATGCCCGGCCCGGCTGGCTGGATAAGCCGCTTGACCCCCTTCTACAGGACCGGTTGGACCTGGCAGGTATTACTACCCTGTATGCTCACCAGGCGGAGGCCGTTAACGCAATCAGGCAGGGAAATAATGTCATGGTGGCTACTCCCAGCGCCAGCGGTAAAACCCTTTGCTACAACATCCCGGTGCTAAATGCGATGCTGGAAAACACAACCACCCGGGCCTTATATTTATTCCCAACCAAGGCGCTGGCGCAGGACCAACTCCGCTCATTAACGGAGCTGGCCGGGAAGACCATCAATCTGCCCTGGGAATGCTCCACTTATGACGGCGACACTCCATCTGAAGACCGTGGGGGGATCAGAAAGCGCGCACGGATTGTGCTCACAAACCCCGATATGCTTCATTTGAGCATACTGCCCAACCATCAGACATGGGACAGGTTTTTTCGTC
Source organism: Dehalococcoidia bacterium (assembly GCA_049513695.1). GTDB lineage: Bacteria > Chloroflexota > Dehalococcoidia > GIF9 > UBA5629 > UBA1162. The sequence goes on from JBEKVW010000119.1 coordinate 1,001, forward strand.
GGCTGAAATATGTAGTAGTGGATGAGGCACATGTTTATCGAGGTGTTTTCGGTTCCCATCTGGCCTGTATACTGCGCAGGCTCAGGCGTATTTGTAGCTTTTACGGCAGCCGCCCACAATTTGTGTTCTGTTCGGCTACCATTGCTAATCCCGGAGAGCATGCCGAGAGGTTGAGCGGGCTGCCTTTTAAGGTGATCGGGGATGACGGCGCTCCCTATGGGGGCAAGGCCTTTGTGTTCTGGAACCCTCCTATCATCGACGAGGCGCGGAGCGCCCGCCGCAGCGCCAATAGCGAGGCGACCTATCTTTTCACTGGCCTGGTGCGCCGGGGGGTGCGAACACTCACCTTTGCCGGGACCAGGAAGCTCACCGAACTGATCTACGTTTACAGCAGGGACCTGCTGGGGCAGCCGCTGTCGGAAAAGATAAAACCTTACCGTGCCGGCTACCTGGCATCGGACCGGCGTGAAATCGAACGGGAACTGTTTTACGGCCAGCTACTTGGCGCTGTCGCCACCAACGCGCTGGAACTGGGCATCGATATCGGCGACCTGGATGCGACCGTTCTTACCGGGTACCCCGGCAGCATAGCCAGCACCTGGCAACAGGCGGGGCGCAGCGGCCGGCGGGGTGAAAGATCACTCACCTTTCTGGTGGCGCAGAACAACCCGCTGGACCAGTATTTCATGAATAATCCCGACTTCTTCTTTGGCAAGCCGTTTGAAAACGCCTTGATCAACTGGGAAAACGGCAATATCTTAAAGCCGCACCTGCTATGTGCGGCCTGGGAAAGGCAATTAGACGAGACTGATTCAAGCTATTTCGGCGAGCCATTGGCGACTGCATTGGCTGAGCTGGAAGAGGAAGGCAGGCTGAGGAAGGTAGGCGACCGCTGGTATATTGCTCCCCAGCTTTCCTACCCGGCCCAGGATGTAAATGTGCGATCGGCTTCCAGCCAGAATTACCAGGTGCTGGATTCTTCCAAAGGTTATGACCTGCTGGAGACGATTGAGGAGGACCATGCCTTCTGGCAGGTCCATCCCGGTGCCATCTATTTGCATCAGGGGGAGTCATATTTCGTCAGGGAGCTGGATATTGGGAAGCACATCGCGGTTGTCGAACCGGCCACCGTGCCTTACTATACGCAGACCTTGGAGATGACCGATATCAAGGTCATCCAAAAGATATATGACAAAGAATGCAATGGGGTGCGTGTATCGCTGGGCATAGTTGACGTTACCAACCAGGTGGACGGCTTCAAGAAGAAAAAGCATTATACCGATGAAGTGGTGGGAGAGGAAGTGCTGGATTTGCCGCCCATGCGTTTTATTACACAATCGCTGTGGTTTGACCTGCCCCAGAAAGCGGTGGATAGGATTGAGAAAGGCAAGCTCGATTTTCACGGCGGCCTGCACGCTGCTGAGCATGCTGCCATTGCCATCCTGCCCCTCTTCGCCATGTGCGACCGCAACGATATAGGCGGCGTGTCAACTCCCTTCCATGCCGATACGGGCCGGGCTCAGATCTTTATCTATGATGGCTACCCGGGAGGCATAGGCATCGCCGAAAAAGGATATGAGATCATCGACCAGCTTTGGGCCGCTACACTAAAGGCCATTGAAGAATGCCCCTGCCGGGACGGCTGCCCCGCCTGCATTCAATCGCCCAAATGCGGCAATAATAACGAGCCTCTGGATAAGAAGGCGGCCGTTATACTGCTGAGGGGGATGCTGGGCGTCTTTCAGTAAAAAATAATTTTAAGGAGAACCATGGAAACCTACAATTACCTGAAAAAAGTGATGCGTACCGCTTTAAGCTACACCTTTAGCCGTATCACATTTTACCTGACCCTCTTCAACTTCTTCATGCTGGCCAGTTGGATGTATGATTCAACTTCCATAGGTGACTGGATGAAAACCAACGGCTTCAGGCCGGGCGATATGCTGGCTATAATACTGTTCACTATTTTCGCCATCTCGGTGTTTGAGTACGTATTGATAGGCCGTGACAAAGAGGAAGATAGTGAGAGTTAACCCATTTGTATCTGAGTAGAAGATTGTGGGACAATGCATTAATGAAGCATACCCGGGCGGGGGTAAAAGAAAATGAGTAATTCCAGCCGCTTTCTGCTGGGTTTCGGCATTTTGATCCTGGTTATAGTTGCCGCTGCCGTCATCATTGCCGTAACTGGAAGCAATCAGCCGATCAAAATTCTGCCTGAAAACTCCCCGGAGGGGACCGTACAGCGGTTCCTGACGGCGGTCAAGGACCGTGATTATACGAAAGCCTATGATTTCCTGGCCCCTCAGACGGGGACGGATAAAGTGAACACCCTGGATCAATGGGTGCAGTCCACCCAGTACTCCCGGAATACCACTTCTTCATGGAAGGCCAGCATTGTAAAATCGACCATCACCGATGATAACGCCACCGTCGAAGTTGCCATCGATGTATTCAGGCCCAACGGGCCTTTCGCCGATCCTGTTAGCTCGAATCATATCACCTATCTGCTGCAGAAAGTGGGCGACAGGTGGTTGATCGAACAGCCGGTAGACCTCTGGTGGCTATACTGAAATAAAGGGGATTACTGTTGAGCACTGTTAGACGTGTATTCTTCTATATTTTAACCTTGATTACACTGGGCATACTTGCCGCAGGCGTACGCAACCTGCTGTCGCTTTCTTTTGATACGATCACTGCCAATTTTACCCTGGCGGTGATAGGGGATGTGAGAGGCCAGTTGAGCCTTGGCATTGCCATGATCATAATAGGAGGCCCCCTGTGGCTGCTTTTCTGGGGAACGATTCAACGCCAGGCGGGAAAAAGCGCAGAAGAATACGGATCGGCCCTGCGCGCATTTTTCCTCAACCTTGTGATCATAGCCTCCGCTTTTACCGCGATATTTGCCCTGGAAGGGTTGGTTGGCTGGCTTATGGGAGGTTTGCAGCCTGATGGGTTCAGCCCGGGCGGCGCCGCTACTTTTATAGTGTCCGGGGCAGTCTGGTATTACCACTGGCGGATATCCGAGCGCGAGGGGCATCCTGCGCCGGTGGCGAAGACCCTATGGCGCTGGTATGTTTACATACTTGCGGCGGCAGGATTGATCTGGCTGTCCTCAGGATTTATCCAGATAGTTAACACAGCCTTCGTTGCCCTCCCCATATGGCAGGACGTTATAGTCAGAAGCAGTTTCTGGAATAGCGGGACCCGCAACAACCTTTCGTGGGTACTGATCGGCGGACTGGTCTGGGCATTTCACTGGCTGTATATGGCCCGACGTGACCTTAAGTCATCACTGCGCCAGGTATATTTCTATTTGTTTGCCATCCTGGGCGGGGCGATAACCGGCCTGGTGGCGTTGACCCAAACCATCTATAAAGTTATCTACTGGTGGTTGGGAGGGGGCCGCGACATTCAGGGGTATTTCCAGTTCCTCGGTTGGTCGCTTCCGGCTATGCTGGTGGCCGCCTTTATCTGGTTTTATCATCTTCGCATGGCGGAGGAGGAAGCTCTGCACATTCAGGATCGACGTCTTTCCGCCCGGCGTGT
>JBEKVW010000120.1:0-4523 GCA_049513695.1 Dehalococcoidia bacterium
CTTCGAACAGAACTTCGATTTGGTGCTGGGCTCTAGAACCCTGGGTAAAATTCAAAAGGGCACCATGCCGGCGCAACAGATTTTCGGCAATCGGCTGGCAACTTGGCTCATAAAGACCTTTTACGGAGCGCGGTTCACGGATTTAGGCCCGTTCAGGGCCGTAAAATTCGATAAGCTGATGGCGCTGGACATGCGGGACAAAACATATGGCTGGCCGATTGAAATGCAGTTGAAGGCCGTCAGGCAGCAGTTGAGAATCTGCGAGGTGCCGGTCAGATATCGTACCAGAATCGGCAAATCCAAAATATCGGGTACAATTAGGGGAACAATCATGGCCGGCTACAAAATACTCAGCGCCATTTTGAGGTACAGGTAGCCAGGACTGGTAGAGATGGCCAATATTCCAGTCTGGATGATAGTTGTATTCGCAGTTTACGCTATACCGCTGCTGTTTATCTTTTTATACAGCCTGACACAGGTCAACCTGGTCTACCGCTGTTTCAAACATGGCAAGAATGCACTACCAGGCTGGCAAAACGACGCTGCGCCCTTGCCCGATCGGAACAGCCTGCCTCTGGTGACGGTGCAACTGCCCGTTTTTAATGAGCTGTATGTAGTGGAAAGGCTGATCGATGCAGTAAGCGCCTTTGACTACCCGCAAAACAGGCTTGAAATCCAGGTCCTGGATGATTCGACCGACGAGACTTCCGACCTGGCCGAAGCTAAATGCAAGGCCCTCAAAGCCAGAGGATTCGACATATCACATATTCGAAGAAGCGACCGCACAGGCTTTAAGGCGGGTGCTCTGGCCTACGGGCTTGCACTGGCAAAGGGCGACTTCATTGCCATCTTTGACGCCGATTTTTTGCCGCCATCTGATTTTCTGCTCAATACCGTCCCTCATTTTAAGGATGCCTCGATTGGCGTAGTACAAACCAAATGGCAACATGTCAATGAAGATTATTCTCTGCTGACACACCTGCAGGCCTTCGGGCTGGATGCGCACTTCAATGTCGAGCAGCAGGGGCGCTACGCCGGCGGATACTTCATCAATTTTAACGGGACGGGAGGAGTGTGGCGCAGGGCCTGCATCCTCGATGCCGGCAACTGGCAAAATGACACATTGACGGAGGACCTCGACCTCAGCTACCGGGCGCAGGTCAAGGGCTGGAAGTTCAAATACCTGGGAAAAGTGGGCACACCCGCCGAGCTACCCGTTACCATGAGCGCACTCAAGACCCAGCAGTTCCGCTGGACCAAGGGGGCCGCCGAGTGCGCTAAGAAAAACCTGGCTGAGGTTTTTAAATCACCCAAAATCACCGCCCTAACCAAAATCCATGCCTTTTTCCATTTGACCAATAGCACCGTTTTCCCTTGCATCCTTATCTCGTCGCTGCTGAGCATCCCCTTCCTCTTCATTAAGAACGGCTATCCGCAATATGCCGGTATCTATTTATACGCTTCCTTCTCCCTACTGAGCCTGCTGGCGCTCGGCTTCTTCTTTCGGGCTTCCAGAGGGTCCGGCAAAGCCGTCCCCTTTCCCTCCTTTCTAAAGGATTTCCTTATGTTCCTCTCGTTCTCCATGGGATTCTCGCTGCACAATACTGTGGCGGTCGTCGAGGGCTATGCCGGCAAAAAAATCCCTTTCATAAGGACTCCCAAATATAACATCAACAGCAGTGCAGATAGCTGGAAGGGGAAAAAATACCTGGTCAACAGTGCGGACATCATCACCATGATGGAATTTCTGCTCTCGCTGTATTTTATGAGCGGCGTGTTTTTGGCCTTCTACCTGCGGGAATACGCTCTCTTGCCCTTCCATGTCATGCTGGCCCTGGGTTTCGGCGTGGTGGCCGGCTATTCCATCTGGCAATCCAGGTCAATACAGAAATAGGCGGATGACAAAGCAAAGAGCGCTCCAGGCGGCCTTTATCCTATTTTCCCTCGCAGGCTATATCTGGCTGGGCTACTTCACTGTTAGGGCCAGCTTTATTCAGGTCCTGCCACTGTATTTTTTCCTCTTCGCTTTATACCTGCTGATAATCCGCAGCGAGGCCTTCTCTAAAAATTGGAAGATCGCCATTGGGGCTGCACTGCTTTTCCGGCTATCCCTGCTTTTTATGACGCCCAACCTGTCGGACGACTATTTCAGGTTTATCTGGGACGGCTTGTTTCTCGCCAGCAGCTATAACCCTTACCTGGTATTGCCGTCGGCCTTCATGCAGGGCGGGCAGGTTGTGCAGGGGATAGGGCCTGTCCTTTACCAACACTTGAACTCACAGAACTACTATACTGTCTATCCGCCGGTATGCCAGCTCATCTTCGGCTTGAGCGCCAAAATCTGCAGTGGCAATCTCCTGGTCAATATCATTTTCCTGCGCATTTTTATGCTGGCCGCCGAGTTCGGCACCCTAACTCTCCTCGGCAAGACCGCCAAACTACTTGGTTTTCCGCCATCTTCGGTACTGCTCTACGCCTTTAATCCCCTGGTCATTATGGAGCTGACCGGCAACTTACATCCGGAAGCGCTCATGATCTTCTTTTTGTTGCTGGCCATATACCTTCTGATCCGGCAACGGCAAATCTATTCGGCGTTGAGCTTCGGCCTGGCGGTCGGCTCCAAGCTGATACCGCTTATCTTCCTGCCACTCTTGATCAAGAGGCTGGGCCTGCGTAAAAGCCTCCTGTATTTTGCTATTGTGGGCGCTGCTTTATTGCTCCTGTTTGCGCCATTCCTCAGCGTTCCATCCATCTCGAATTTCCTGTCCAGCCTGTCCCTTTATTTCAATGTATTCGAATTCAATGCCGGCCTCTACTATATAGTCAGGTGGATCGGTTACCTGATCAAAGGTTACGATACTATTGCAGTTACCGGCGTTGCGCTCTCTTTTATATCGCTGCTAGCTATCGTCGTCATTGCCTGGGGGGAGAAGCCGGCTGGCTGGCAGACCATATTCACTGGCTTGCTCTTCTGCCTGACGGCCTATCTGCTCTGCTCCACCATCGTTCACCCCTGGTATTTAACACCCCTGGTTGCGTTCTCGGTATTCACCCGTTACAGGTATGCCATCGTATGGTCGGGCTTGGTAGTGCTCAGCTATTCGGCCTATCAGACCTTGCCCTACTCAGAGAACCTGTGGCTGGTAGCCATAGAATTTGTAGGACTGGCTGCCTGGATGGCGTGGGAGCTGTTGTTCAAAAAGGATTTAAAGGCCACAGCTTATACTGTAAAGACATAGCCGCCGGTTTAGCTACGTGGTGGCCCCGCCGCAACTGCTCCCCGATCCTGCCGTGCAACCGAAGCAATGCGCTCCGAAAACGATGCGCCTCTCCAAGAACTCATCGTAGTTGAAATTGTAGACCGTAACAGGACCGGAAAGGTTGGATTGAAGCCCCAGCACCTGGTTGAAATCGCAGTCATATACCCTGCCGTCGCAGTCCACACTCATCTGGCTGCGGCACATTACATTCTGGGCGGCTGCCGGGTTGAAGGCATCCTTCAGCTTGTGCATGTAGTCTCGGTAAGTCCCGGAACGTTCCAGCTGGCCTTTAAAACGGTTGATGGGCATATTGGTGAGAGCGAAGAGGTGATTGAATACAACGCCGTGCCGGTTGAGGAGCTCCCGTCTAAAATCGGCCTCCAGCGACGCCTGTGAAGCAGGCAGGAAAAACCCGGCAGGATTATATACCAGGTTGAGCACCAGTCCGCTGCCGTCATGGCCGTAGCCGGCCCCGTTCAGCAGTTGGAGTGCGGCGATGCTTTTCTTAAAGACACCCGCGCCGCGCTGCCTGTCTGTAAAGAACTCCTGGTAATGGGGCAGTGAAGCAATGACCTCTACATGGTTGCGGGCGAAAAACTCCACTAGGCCCTCGTTTTTTTCTCCTATATCGGTTTTGTCCTCAAACATCACAGTGAGGTTATGTCTCGCCATCACCTTTTTGCCTGATTTGACCGCCCCTTCCACCAGTCCCCTGAATTCAGGGTGCAGCTCCGGGGCGCCGCCCGTGATATCCAGTATCTTTATCCTCGTGTCGCCGTTGAGTATCTCGAGGCAGCGCTCTATCACCTGCTGCTCCATCCGCTCTGTCCTGGTGGGTGAGCCGTCCACATGGCAGTGTGTGCAAGCCTGATTGCAATGCCTGGTGATATTCATCTGCAGCGTACTCACGGATACCGGGTTTATTTCCAGCCCATGCTGTCCCAGCGTAGCAGTGAAATCGAACTCGGCGCTATTATCTCCGGTCGGGCTATCCCTCCGGAGGTCTTTAACCATGTCGCTCATCCTGATTCCATTAAACCCCGCTGCGTTTCATGGCGTTACGCATCTGGACGCCCATGACCAGTATGGCGGCTGCACCTACCGCCGATGCCACGTGCACCGCCTCGGTCATCTGCTCCGGGTCGGCCCCCGCTTCGAGGCATTTGGTTGTGAAGGCATCTATGCAATAAGGGCACTCTTTGGCATGAGCAACAGCCAGCCCTATCAGGGCCTTTTCACGTATCGTTAATGCGCCTTCGGTGG
>JBEKVW010000121.1:0-4357 GCA_049513695.1 Dehalococcoidia bacterium
AAATCATTTTATCCACCTCCTGCAGACTGCAGCTCTAGTAAAACGTAAAAAATCACATCAAGGTCCTGCTTCTCTCTTAATGATGTTAAAGAAGAAGCCAAAATCGACCGGTGTTTCCGAGACTGAACTGGTCAGACAGGCGCTTGAGGCTCGTCTGTGTGATGGAGCTATCGCCGGACTTGACTTGTCAGCCTGGGAAGAAGAGAAAAAGTTTATCGAACAGTTGATCAGACAAAGAAAAGCTTCGGACAGAAAGACAGACAATCAAGGCGGACGCACCTGCGACGGGATGATATCTATGAATAGAGTCAACTATCTGCTTCTGGGAGCCGGAGGCCAGCTCGGCACGGCCTTCCGGTCGCTGCTGCGCGAGCGGGGGCAGGAATACCTTGCCTTCGACCAGGAGCTGGACATCACCGACTTCGGGCGCCTGCGCCAAATCTTCGATGATGCCAGGCCGGACGTGGCGATCAACTGCGCCGCCTATAACAACGTGGATCGGGCGGAAGCGGAGTGGCGGCAGGCCTTCGTGGTCAACGGGATCGCCGTCGGCGGGCTGGCAAGGGTGGCCCGTGAGTATGGCTGCGTCTTGGCGCACTACAGCACCGACTAAGTCTTCGACGGGGAGAAAAAGACTCCGTACACCATCGCCGACCGGCCGTGCCCGATCTCCCTTTACGGGGAGAGCAAGCTGCTCGGGGAGGAACAGCTCTGGCTTAACGGGAAGCGTTTCTTCCTGATCAGAACGAGTTGGGTCTTCGGGCAGGGGAACGTGAACTTCGTCACCAAACTGCTACAGTGGGCCAAGGATCAGCAGGAGCTGAAGGTGGTCACCGACCAGGTTTCCTCGCCCACCTATACCCGCGACCTGGCACGGGGACCCTGAAGCTGCTGGAGACCGGTCTCTACGGCCGCTACCACCTGTGCAACAGCGGATCCTGCAGCCGCTACGGTTGGGCGGAGTTCATCCTGAAGCAGATTAACTGGAGCGGCAAACTGCTGCCGGCCAAGAGCGCCGACTTTGACACGCCGGCGGCCAGGCCGCAGTATTCTGTGTTGGACAGCCTTCCATATACGCAACTGGTGGGTGAGGAGCTTCCCGGCTGGCAGGAGGCCACAGCCGATTTTTTAGCCAGAATAAGAGGCGCCTGAAAATAATACCATCCATCCGCACCTGAGCAGGCGATCCAGCATGACTATTAGCATGACTATTAGTATTGACAGACGGCAAAAAAGATTATAATCTATATATAGAGTTCTATATATAGAGGTGCTTGGAAAATGGGAATGACTAAAAAAGTAATGGTTCTCTTTGATCCGGAGCAATATCAAAAGCTCGCAGAACATGCCAGATTTAAAGGAGTTTCGGTTGGCAGCCTGATCAGGCAGGCAGCCGAAAAATCGTTGGCAGAAGACGAGAATGTAGCGAGGGAAATCAGGATACAGGCGGCGCGCCGTTTGACAGAAGCAGAAGAGGCGGTCACGGAGTGGGATGAAATCGAGCGCATGCTGGAGCGCGGGCACCAAGGATGAAAAAAGAGCCATATTTTATCGACACTAACATTATTATGTATGCCCGCGGCCGAGAGCACCTGTATAAAGCACCATGCGCCGGCATCATGTTAAAAATTGCCGATGGTACTTTTGAGCATGAATTTGGTACTCCCGTCATCGATTCCGAAGTGTTTCAGGAAATCATCTATCGCTATGGCGTGGAGAATAAGTGGGAAACAGCAGCTTCAGTAGGGCGTGACTTATTGTTAATCGGCTTGGATGTCCTGGCTTTTGGCATAGACGAGGTACATGGGCTAATCGAATTATCCGTGAAGTATAGTGGAAAAGGAATTAGTCCAAGAGATCTGGTACACACTGCGGTGATGATGAGCAACGGAATCCTAAAAATAATATCCACCGACCTTCATTTTGACCAAATTGACGAGGTTGAACGCATCGATCCTGCATCCATCCGATATTGAACTTTGCAGAGGTCTACCATCATTTTCGATGTTGTTAATGCTAAAGCCACCGTTCTTTTGTTTCGGCCATAACCATAACCGTGCGTTGAATTGTACGAGGGGATGGTAATCGTGAACATTCTGGTGACGGGCGGAGCGGGATTTATCGGAAGCGCCTTCGTGCGTCTGGCGGTAGGGCGAGGCTATGTGGTGACTGTTCTGGACAAGCTCAACTATGCTGGTAACCAACATTTTATTAAAACATAAGACAAAATCTAATATTGATTTCACTGCGGAAACCCTTGTTTTTGAAATCTTGATACTATATATCGTAGCTATTACAAGTAGGTACCACTATATAAAGCATAGTAGCTGACCAAAAGAGGCTTTTGCAGCAGAATCAATATTTAATTCAATAGGGATGAACAAATTGTTTCAATATTTTAAAAAAGTTATCCAGATGAATAAAATTCATAAAAATTACTTTATCAAGGATGGCTATGAATCGCGCCTCCAGCCATTATATTTTAACGATAATGTTCAGGAAACAATCTACCAACCAGACGTTTATCCATTAGCTGAATATCTGGGAACGGGTTTTGACTGCAAATACATAGTGGATATAGGTTGTGGGTCGGGTGAGAAATTAGCTGCAATATTCCCTAAATACCAAATAATAGGAATAGATTACGGCACCAACATTAAGGAGTGCCAAAATCGTTGGTCATTCGGGAAATGGCTGGAGCATGATCTCGATAAACCAGGAAGGGTACCTGTATCTAAAGATATTTTTAGCAAGGCTATCATTATTTGTGCAGATGTTATAGAGCATCTAACTCATCCAAAATATCTGCTTAACAATTTGAAATATATGATGGATTATGCACCGGTGTTTCTTTTAAGCACTCCTGAAAGGGATTTAGTAAGAGGAACTAAGGATGTTGGCCCCCACGCGAATCAACATCATATCCGCGAATGGAATATGAATGAGTTTATTCAACTGCTAAATTATTTTAACCTTAGCGTAGAATTTAGTGGTCTGACAGTTAATAATAATCGGGATCTGGCCAAGAAAACCATTCTTGCAATACTTAAAAAAAATAGAAATAGTGCCGATAAAATGTCAAATAGTCTTAAAATAGTTGCATTAATGGCAACTTATAACGAAGAAGATATACTCTATAATTCTGTAAAGCGGCTTCGAGATCAAGGAATTTATGTTTACCTCATTGACAACTGGTCAACAGATTCTACGCATATTATCATTGAAGAAATGCAAAAACAGGGGTTGATTCTCGGCTTCGAAAGGTTCCCTAGCCAAGGCCCCTCAAAGTTTTATTGCTGGCAGGATTTGCTTCACAGGGTGGAATTGCTTGCCGGGCAAATGGATGCTGACTGGTTCATCCATCATGATGTGGACGAGATCAGGACCACTCCCTGGCCCAATATAAATCTCCACGATGGAATTTGCAAGGTTGACCATATGGGTTTCAATGCGATTGATCATACAGCAATAACATTTCATCCTGTAGATAACTTATTTATATCAGCTTCGAATTTTGAAGATCATTTTAAATATTATGAGTTTGGAAAAAGACCCGGACATTTTACTCAAATCAAGGCATGGAAAAACATGGGCATACCTGTTGATCTGATGCAATCAGGAGGGCATCAGGTTTGTTTTGAGGGACGCTGCATTTTTCCGTATAAGTTCCTTTTAAAGCATTATCCAATACGATCACAAGCCCATGGGGAAAAAAAGATATTCCAGGATAGACAACCACGATGGCATCCTCATGAGAGGCAAATGGGGTGGCATACTCAATATGATCTACTTAAGCCAGGCTGTTCTTTTCTCCGAGATCCCAATGAACTCAACTATTTTGAAGAAAACGAATTTAACAACGAGTATTTAGTTGAAAGGCTTTCAGGCATAGGCATATTAAGATAACGAAGAAATTTTGAAAAAATAAAACTTGGATTTATTGCTGAGCAAAAGGATCAGGCCGATGATAATGCTCTAACAGTCAAGGGTCGCATAATTAATTCAGATGAGGATGAGTTGGCGTATACTGTATATGTTACAAACGTTTTAGTTTAAGGACGGATTAAAGTAAATACGAAATATGATGGAGCTATCATATCCGTGGCCATCTTGATGGAACTCGAAACATGAAAATATGGCAATGAATGAGGCTGTAATCTTGAAGATAGAATACCCATTTTTTTTAATATAGTCCTCTCTGCGGGGCTATATTATGCAAACCGTAATATTGGTATAAGTTGGTTATTTTTAACCTTAGCAGGATTCGATTTGATACTAACCTTTTTAATCAGTATGGTCAATAAAGGAAATGTTAAATCCAGGTTCTCTCAGTTTCTGATCTTATTTTTATTACCTT
>JBEKVW010000122.1:0-4115 GCA_049513695.1 Dehalococcoidia bacterium
ATTCGTGATAACGGCGTGACCGCCATGCACGACGCCACCGAGTGCGGAATCTGGGGCGGACTTTTCGAAATTGCGCAGGCGGCCGGGCTGGGCCTTACCGTGGATAAGGAGAGCATAGTTATGGAATAGGGAGTCAAAGAAATATGCGGCTATTTCGGCATCGATCCTTATGCCTCGATCAGCGAAGGCACCCTGATCATTGTCTGCCGCCCGCATAAGGCGCAGGACATTGTAAAAGCCCTGCGTAAAAAGAATATCAAGGCTTCCATTGCAGGAGAACTGACCGAGCCTTCCAGCGGGATGATCCTGATCAAGGACGGCAGGCCCGGCCGACTGGTGCACCCCGTGGTCGACCCCTTCTGGCGCGCTTTTTACGACGCGCTGGCCAGGGAAAATTGATATATGTTCGTATATGCTCTAAGGCTCAAACCGCCGCCGAAAACCGTCCCAAAAAATCCATCGTAGCTTCAATATGAAAAAATTTTTGAAATTTTTGCCCAAAATACTTGACATGCTTTTTTATTAATGCTATAAAAAACAAAAGAATAAAAAAATACGATTGCAATAAATAGGAAAAAATTTAAACGTTTAAGGAGGCATAGCCCAAGGTGGCGCAAACGACTTCGACAAAACAAAAGGACTTATTTGATCTCTCTGCAGAAGAGGAACCTCCAGGCCATCCTGCAACTGAAGTAGAAGAGCCTCCAAGCTTGCGCCTGCTGAAGAACAGGCAACGGTTTTTCAGCGGCGTAACAGACCAACAGTGGAACGACTGGAAATGGCAGTTCCGCAATCGCATAACCAGTGTTGAAGACCTCTGTAAATTAACACCTTTATCCATACGCGACCAGATCAACATGCAACTGGTCACCGAAAAATTCCCCATCTCGATTACCCCTTATTATTTCTGTTTGATCAATCAGGACGACCCCTATGATCCCATCCGAAGGCAGTCTATGCCTGCCTTCGAAGAGATCGCCCTGGCCGGCATCTTATCCGAAGACCCGCTGGAGGAGGAAAGGGATTCCGTCCTGCCCGGCATGGTGCACCGCTATCCCGACCGCGTCCTCATGGTGGTAACCGATATTTGCCCCATGTTCTGCCGTCACTGCACGCGCAAACGCGAGTGGCGGCACGGCCGCTGGGTCAGGTCTTCCGAGCAGATCGACCGCATGATGGACTATATCCGCAGCAACCCCGCGATAAGGGATGTGATCATCTCCGGCGGCGACCCGCTGACCCTCTCCACCAAACACCTGGAGAGCATCCTGCGTAAAATACGTGAAATAGGGCATGTCGATATCATCCGCATCGGCAGCCGCGTGCCGGTGGTAATGCCCCAGCGCGTCGATGACGAGCTTTGCGAAATGCTCGCCAGATACGGGGCAGTCTGGCTGAACACGCATTTTAACCATGCTCACGAGTTGACGGATGAAGCCGTAGCAGCCTGCGACCGCATTTTGCGCCACGGCATCCCGGTCAATAACCAGTCGGTGCTTCTGGCCGGCATTAACGACTCTGTGGAAAAACAGCTTGACCTGTGCCACGGCCTGCTCAAAGCCAGGATAAGGCCTTACTACCTCTTCCAGGCGGATGAGGTGGAGGGCACGGAACACCTGCGCACCACCGTGGAAAAAGGGCTGAAGATCATTGAAGGTATGCGGGGCCACACCTCCGGCCTGGCTGTGCCGACCTATGTAATCGACCTTCCGGGCGGGGGAGGCAAGGTACCCCTGCAGTCCAGCTACCTGTTATCCAGCAGCGAAGGCCGGCTGGCCTTCAGGAATTACCTGGGCAAAATTTACATCTACCACAACCCCAAATCTCCGGCCTCCGCCGGAGGGCGCAACGGGCGCCGTAAGGCCAATGACCTCCAGATGGCGCTGCCGGACCTGGTGGCGGCCTAAAAAAACAGCATGAGAATCGGCCTGACTTACGACTTGAAGGAAGACATCGAGACAGGCCGGGAAACCACTGAAGACGCCCTCGAAGAATATGATTCCCTTGAAGTTATAAATGCTATCGCGGGCGCTTTGCGCTCGCTGGGCCATTCCACCGTCCGCCTGGGCGGCGGCAGGAAGTTCCTCCAAAATATACTGAAAACCAGGGTAGACTTCGTCTTTAACATCGCCGAGGGAAGGGGCTCCCAGCGCAGCCGCGAGGCGCAGGTCCCGGCCGTGCTGGAAATGCTGGGCATCCCCTACTCCGGCTCGGACCCCCAGACGCTGTCCGTGACCCTCGATAAACCCCTTGCAAAACAGCTCTTGCAGGCCGCTGGCGTGCCCACGCCACCTTTTCAGGTCATCTACTCTCTCCAGGACCTGAAAGCCCTGCCAGACAGGAAAATACCGCTGCCCGCATTCATCAAGCCCGCCTGGGAGGGTTCCAGCAAGGGTATCCGCCTGACATCCAGGGCCGATACCTCGGCCAGGGCCAGGGCCGTCGCACGCAAGCTGTTAAAAGATTACGCCCAGCCTGTCCTCATGGAGCAATACATCGAGGGTGACGAGGTTACCGTGGGCATGGTGGGGAACGCCCCGCCGACCATCGTCGGTATCATGCGCGTCCTCCCTAAAAAGAAATTCAAAACCTTCGTCTATTCACTGGAGGTTAAGAGAAACTGGCGCAACCTGGTTGAGTATGAATGCCCGGCTAAATTGAGCAAATCGACAATCAAGCGTATCACCGGGGCCAGCCTCACCGCCTACCGGGCGCTGGGCTGCCGCGATTTTTCCAGGATCGACTTCCGGGTCGGGCGGGACGGGATACCACACCTGCTGGAGGTGAATCCGTTGCCCGGCCTCAACCCGTCATCAGGCGATCTTCCTATCATGTCATATAAAATGGGATGGGTGTATAATGGCCTCATCAAGGCCGTATTTGAAGCTGCTCTGGCAAGATATACTTAATGCCGCTGAAAGTAGCAATCATCTACAACGACCCCTTCGCAGACTCACCTGACGAGAGCGGTGAGAGCGAAGCCATTGTCGGTGTGCTGGAAGAGGTGGTGGCCGTTAAAAAAGCTCTCCTGGAGCTTGGACATGAGGTACAGCAGGTCGCCCTGCGCAAACCGCTGGAAACAGTCAAGCAAACCATCCGTGATATCGAGGCTGACCTCATATTTAACCTATTTGAGGGGTTCGATGATGATCCCAACACGGAGCCGCTGGTAACCTATATGATGGAAGAGAGAGGAATCCACTTCACCGGCAACCCATCATCCGTGCTTGCGCTCACGCTGGATAAATTCAGAATGAAGAGGGTGCTGCAAAAAGCTAATGTGGCTTCCCCGCCTGCCCAGGTGCTGACGCCCCATGATATTCTGACTTTCACACTTAACTTCCCCTGTATAGTCAAGCCTAAAGACGAAGACGCCAGCCACGGGCTCACGAAGGCCAGCATAGTAAGTAATATGGAGCAGCTTTTCGAACAGGTCAATTATATAAGCCGTAACTTCCGGGGCCAGGCCCTGGTGGAAGAGTTTGTAGACGGCAGGGAGTTCAACGCCTCCGTGCTGGGCAACCGCGACCTCGACCTGGTCGAAATATCCGAGATAACCTATTCGCTGCCGCCGGAACTGCCGCGCATACTGACATTCGAGTCAAAATGGTTCGAGGAGACCGATTACTACAAGGGAACGGGCGTGGCCTGCCCGGCCCCATTGAGCGGCAAACTGAGGGAGGTGGTGGTGAACGCCGTTCTAACCTCGTGTAGGGCGGCGGGCTGCCGCGGCTATGCCAGGGTTGATATGCGGCAGGACAAGGGCGGTTCCATAAAGGTGCTTGAAGTTAATGCCAATCCCGACCTCACGCCTGAGCTGGGGATAGCACGCCAGGCGGCAAGCCGGGGCATGTCCTACCCGGACCTGATACAGAAAATCGTGGACCTCGCATTGGAGTAATCCATGCCCTTTAAAATTCGGCGTATGTTAAGGACGGACCAGCCCGCAATCATAGAGATACTGCGGAACACGCCGGCTTTCATCCCTGAAGAGGTGGAGACGGCGGGCGAGCTTATCGACTGCTATTTCGAAGACCCGTCCGGCTGCGGGTATCATTTTTTCGTTGCAGAGCACCAGGGTAAAGTGGCGGGATATATCTGCTACGGCCGGACTC
>JBEKVW010000123.1:0-4089 GCA_049513695.1 Dehalococcoidia bacterium
TGGACCATATCATCATTGGCGATGGGGTCTTTGTGAGCCTGAAGGAGAAGGGAATGTATTAAATGCCTTAAATATTTTTAGAAGATAAGGTCGATATATCCACTTTAAGGAAGGATTTTGTCTGCTTACCGAGAATCTTCGATATAGGATGGCGATGCTATGAGCAATTTAAGTAATGTTGTTGCTAATTACAGTAGGTGCTTATGCAGGCTACGCCTTGGATTCCGAGGGACATGTCTGGGCATAGGGGAATGAAACTATGGTCAACTGGGCGATGGTGAACGGATCTTGGGTTCAAATGTACCGGTGTTTTGGCACGTAGCCAAACGAGCTACATGACCAGCAGAGGGGAGTCCGGTGCTATTTTTCAATGGAGACCGTTTAATAGAGAACAGGGTTACGTGGATAAGCAGTTATTATTTTTTATTTAGGAGGTCATCCAAATGGTTAAGCGGGCAATGCTGGTTTTATTGGTTCCTCGCTATTCTGTGTGGGTAAACAAATGTTCCCCAAATTGATGGCAAGTTGATTGTGAAGATCAGATGGTAATTATGACAGAATGTGGTTAAGCAATGTATTAGCAGGAAGCGCCTCTATCAGGAACGAAATGTACAGTTTATAACAATTCCTGATATAGGAGGCTATTACAAGATGATGGATTACCAGGCCATTTTTGCTGCCGCTTTATGTTTAGCGTCTCCTTGGAAAGTGCTGGACATAAAGTTTTCCGGAGATGAGAACCGTCTGGATATCTGGGTCGGTTTTCAAGAAGGATCCACTTTTGATTGCCCTAAATGTGAACGAGCAGGTATGCCGGTTTATGATACCAAAGAGAAAACCTGGAGACATCTGAATTTCTTCCAGTATCGAACTTACGTGCATGCTCGTGTTCCCCGCATATCATGCTCCGAAGGCTGTGGGGTAAAGCAAGTCAAGTTGCCGTGGACCAGACCCGGCAGCGAATTCACCTTATTCTTTGAATCATTGATCATGATCCTGGCCCAGGATATGCTGGTTAAGGCCATTGCCGAGTTAACCGGCGAGCATGATACCAGGTTATGGCGAGTGCTCCACCATTACGTTGAAGAAGCCCGTACCAAGCTGGATTATTCGGATGTCCAACAAGTTGGCGTAGATGAAACAGCCGCCAAAAGAGGACATGATTACATCACGCTTTTTGTAGATCTGGACACGTCCCGGGTGCTCTTTGCCACTCCCGGCAAAGGAAAGGAAACCGTCAACGCCTTTGTATCAGATTTCCGTGACCATCAGGGTGATCCTGATGGCATTAAGAGCGTGTGTTGCGACCTATCTCCTGCTTTCATATCTGGAGTTGAATCATCTCTGCCCCGGGCTCATCTGGTTTTTGACCGGTTCCATATCACGAAGATCGTTAACGCGGCAGTGGATGAAGTGCGCAGGAATGAAAGCCATGAAAATGAATCCCTCAAAAAGACTCGGTATATATGGCTGAAAAACCCGCAAAATCTCACCGCTAAACAGCGTAAGAAGCTTGATAGCTTAAAAAATGAGCACATGGATACCGTTCGCGCTTACAACCTCAAGCTCTCCTTCCAAGGCTTCTTTAACCAGCCAGACAGGGAGGTCGGCGCCCAGTATCTCAAAGACTGGTTTTACTGGGCTACTCATTCTAAGCTGCTGCCGTTAGTCAATGCGGCATACACCGTTAAAGACCACTGGGAAGGCATTCTTAACTGGTTTAACTCTCACATTTCCAATGGGGTTTTAGAGGGCATCAATAGTCTGATTCAGGCTGCTAAAGCCAGAGCAAGGGGATATCGCAATACCAGGACCCTAATAGCTATGTCTTACATAATTTCCAGTCACCTTAATTTTGAATTACCCAGTCTGTAGCAGTGTTGGATATTATTGTTGGTACTACCCACACGAATTAGCGAAGAGCCGTTTTATTACTCATTCTTGTTATGGTATCAACAGCAGGCTGCGGTGCCGAAGGAATATTTCATATTACTATCAACAAAAACGGAAGTGCGGATCTAAATTATAAGGTCGGCATTGATAATACAATATATTCAATGATGATCGCTAGCAACAACGACCCCTTGGCTGATTTTAAAAAAGAAACTCAGTCTGAAGGTTTCACCGTAGCAAACTTCAACGACGGTCAAATGTCTGGTGTCATCACGACCAAGCACGTTAATTCTTCGAGTGAACTCGCCGGCACAGCCAACTTTTTCAATGGCCAGAACATGTCCAACTTTTTAAATGGTCAGAACAACATAACGAAAAGCAACAATCCCTTAACTGTCACAAGGAGCTTTTTTAGCACACAATATAATCTTAATACCAATATCGATCTTTCGAGTATGGAAGGAAATTCTAAAGATCAATTCAGCGGCTTAGGCAATGCAATGCTTAGCCAGATTAAACTGCAATTACTGTTAACGCTGCCTATCAAGCCGGGGATCAATAATGCAATTAACGTGTCGGATAACGGAAGAACATTGGAGTGGGATCTCATTCCTGGTCAGAATAATCACGTTCAAATGGCGGCAACAGCCCCGAACGTGCTTAATATAGCTCTCACTGCAGTTGGTGCTGCAATTATTATTGCCGCGCTAGTCGTTTTTTTGATTTTACACAAGCGGAAGAAGCTAACCCTGCAATCTCAACAAAATATTACTATTGATTGAATATCTAAAGTCACTGCAGGCAAATGCCAAAAAGTTGTAATTTGAATGAAGTATCGCTATTATCATTCCTCCCAGTTACACTCACTGAATATATAATCAGATTGTGCAGCAGTTATTATCGGCATCTTAAAGCGGTTGTTGAATATTTGGAAAGGTGAGAAATTGCCTGGAATAAAAGGTTAAAAAGTCTAGTAAAATTAAAATAAAGGAGGGGATCTGTTGATGGAAGCGCAAATCAATACTGGTGTATCTATGCAAGTAAGTGAAGGGCATCCTCTACAACTCAGCGTTAACTATCCTACTAAACTTTCAAGGGGCATGGTGCTGCTTAAATTGTTTTTTGGCTGGCTCTATGTAGGTATCCCTCACGGCATCGTACTTGGCCTCTATGCTATTGCGGCCTCAATAGTAATCGTTATTGCTTGGTTTGCAATCTTGTTTACTGGTAGATTTCCCAAGGGAATGTTTGATTTCGTTGTAGGCTTTATGCGTTGGCAACAGAGAGTAGTTGCATATTTATACCTTCTAACAGACGAATATCCTCCATTTCGCAATACGCCATAGAGTCCGGGTAAAGTTTCAGTAAACCCGGTATTACGGTCGGGTGCAGGGGTGGGTTTGCAGCCAGTCGCAATTGACTTAAGAGGGAGCTTGGGGTTGTTACCCCCCTCTTGCCCCGGCCCTGGGACCAGAGCATCGCGCCTCAATCTGGTCCTGCACTTCCCGCGCGCGCGTTACGAAGGCTGTATTCTCTGACAGCAATTTATGGTGCTCCCCATGTCAAGAACACGGATTTGAAAATATAAGTGGCTCTTCGCTATTTGGGGTGGGTAAATAAGAAAACACATTCAGCCGCCCTTGAACCGGAGCCTCTGCAGGCTGTGTTTCCAAGGGATGGCCGGGAAGGTGGCTAAAGCCTGTCTCCCTTTGCCAGCAAGGCTAACACGGCCTACCACTCCAGTTCAAGGGTCTCCGCTTCACTCCGATGAACGGCTGAATCAAGGTATGGGGCACACTAGTTCGCCCATACAGAATAGCGAGGAACCGATTTATTGTCGTTAGAAGAATTGACAAATGCATTTATGATACTGCCATCGGCTTGTTGAACTATAGAGCTTATTATAGTATCGGCATCCACAGATTGTTTTAAGGCTTTAGATATTTTTCTAAACATCATATCTTATCACTCCTAGCTTTAATATCTCTCCCTGCGCTAATAGATCCACCAGCTTGTATTATAGGAGAATTGGCTATATTATTGGAATTAACTCTTTGATTAATTTTATACATATTATTAACTTTAAATCTCATATTTCGCAAGCCATTAAATACCATGTTTCTTTAAACAGTCAATGAGTCAAAAAATATTTTAAAAAGTTTTCACTTGCAAGGAGGACTTTCATGGAAGATCGCG
>JBEKVW010000124.1:0-4070 GCA_049513695.1 Dehalococcoidia bacterium
ATGTCAGGGTGGGAGGGAATATATGATACATCCACAGGACAGCCTGCCGGATAAACACAGAGCCCTCTATCTTTTCTTTAACGACAGAAAAGTGTAGATATCCGCCCTATTAAACAGCCGGATAAATTACAATGCTTATTAAGGCGGGCATTTGGCGCAGACCGATCTGAACAGGGTAGTGCTCAGGTAGCGGTCGCCGCGATCAGGTAATATCACTACTATAGTGCCGCGGTCCATCTGCCGGGCAATATTGAGGGCACCCGCTACGGCGGCCCCGCTGGACATGCCGACGAACACACCCTCTCTGGTAGCCAGCAGCCTGGTGGTCTCGAAGGCCTCTCCGTCCTCAACCGTGATTTTCTCGTCGAACTCACTGGGATTATATATCTTGGGATTGATCGATTCTTTCATATTCTTAAGGCCCTGGATGGTATGGCCCTCACTAGGCTCGACCGCCACCACTTTTACCTTCGGTTTCTTTTCTTTCAGGTACCTGCCCGTACCTATCAGGGTCCCCGACGTGCCCAGGCCTGCAACGAAAACATCGACTTCGCCGTCGGTCTGGCGGTAAATCTCGGGGCCGGTGGTCTCATAATGCGACAGCACGTTGTTGGGATTGTCGAACTGGTTGGGCATGAAGTAATTCCCTGGATCATTTTCGAGGAACTGCCAAGCCCTGCGGATTGCGCCGTCGGTCGACTCCCTGGCCGGCGTAAGCACCACTTCTGCGCCATAGGCCTGCAGGCATATCTGCCGCTCGGTGCTTACACATTCAGGCATAAACAACTTCACTTTATAGCCCTTGGCGGAGCCGATCATAGCCAGGGCAATGCCCGTATTGCCGGAGGTAGGTTCGACGATGGTCTTGTCATGGGTGAGCTGGCCGGACTCTTCAGCCTTAACGATCATATAATAGGCCGGCCTGTCCTTTACCGAGCCCCCCGGGTTGCAGCCTTCCAGCTTGCCGTAAATCTTCACACGGGGATTTAACCCGTCCAGCTTGGTCAGTTGGACCAGCGGAGTATTGCCTATGGCATCGAATACGCTGCTCTTTACATCTTTCATTCCGTTCATCCTTAAGTATCAGTGCGCAACAGAGATTATTATATGTCAGGTCAAAAGCAAAATTACAGTTTAAGGCCTTATGAGAACAACCGCCTGGGGTTGTCGACCGTCATGGTCTGGATTTGCCGGTCGGTAATCCCCGCCTTCTTCAAGGCGGGGATTATATTGCGGAAAATATTGGTAAACGACCAGTTGAGGAACAGTTTAACGTCCTCAGCCGGAATCGATCCGCCGCGGCCGAACCCGCAGGAGATGAAGTCCTGCGACAGCAGGATGTGGCCGGCATAGCCTGCCTGCAGCAGGCTGATCAGGTTGGCCGTCCTCACGGAGTCCGGCAGGAAATACTCGATTCCGAACCTATCGAAAGCAATGCTGACGCCTTTTTTCAATACCGATAGCTGATATTCAAGCGAGGGATTACCGCACATATGGCCGCACTGTATCTTGCCTGGATCAACCCCTTCTGAGAGCAGCACGTCCGTCTGCTCGGGTCCCATGGTGCCGTCCTCCGTATGCGTGATGATGGGCACCCCGGTTTCCTTTTGTGCCCGGGCCGCCGCCTTCAGGGAAGCCATTTCACAATTGCTGATTTTATTCAGTCCTGTGGCGACCTTGATGACCCCGGCCTTCACGCCCGAGCCGCCTATGCCTTTGGTTATCTCATGCAGATAGGTGTCGTAAAGTTCGGTCGCCATATCGCCTATCCTGGCGCGGCTGCGCTGTTTCAAATATGCCCACTTCCCCTGTTCCTCGGTGTACATGCCGGTCGCACAGATTATGTTAATCTGGAGCTTTTCCGATACCTCCTTCATCACCTCGACATCACGGTTCAGGTCGTTGGGGGTGGCATCGACAATGGACCTGACCCCGAATTCCTTCACGGGCATCAGCGCCTTCAGGCATATATTTACGATCTTTTCCCGGTTGTAAGGCCTGGAGAGCGCATCGCACTCCCAACCGGCATAGCCGGCGATAATATGCTCGTGCGCCAGGGTAATTCCAAGGTCGTCGGATGAGATCGGGCCCAGTACTGAATTGATTTTAGCCATGTATGCCTTTCAATCGTTGTTGAACTTGCTATTATAGCATATGTATAGTGATACCCTTGGTAGTTTAGACAAGGGTCACCACCCTTCAGGCGAGGCCCCTGACGAACAAGATATAGCAGAAGCGCGGAAAGTTACAGTTTTAGCCCCTTTGCCACTAACCGTCCCAGCTTCGTATCGGCTTTGATCAGGTTTTCAATTACGCGCTTTTGGATTTGTTTACCGATAGGCGTCAGGTCCGCCACCAGATTATTCACCATATGCTCCTGATCGGTCTTGCCAAGCGAACGGTACCTGTCTCCCGCCTGAGCGAAATCATTGGTCAGTTTGATCTTCTGCTTAACGACTTCACCTTCAAGCCTGAACGTGCGCGGCTTACCTTCTTCAGCCGCTTCCGCAGGCATGCCTCCGCCAAGGGTATTCGGCTCATAATTTACCGGGCCGCTAAAATGCCCGGTCTGCATTGCGCCATCACGCTGATTGTTATCCACAGGCGCCATGGCCCTGTTGACACTCAGTTGAAGATAATTTGGACCGAGACGATGACGTTGTGTATCACCGTACGAGAACGTCCTACCCTGCAGCAATTTATCGGCTGAGAATTCGATCCCCGGCACGATGCTGGCCGGGCAGAAAGCCGCCTGCTCCACTTCCGTAAAAAAGTTATCAGGATTGCGGTCCAGAATCATCTTGCCCACCGGCATCAGCGGGAACTTGTTCTCCGGCCACGTCTTGGTCGCGTCCAGGGGATCGAAATCCTGTTTTAGCTCATCGGCAATATTCATTAACTGTACCTTCAACTCGTACTCGACCTTTCCCCCTTTGGCGATGGCGTCATGCAAGTCTCGGACCAGAAAATCGGGGTCAACCCCCGCCAGGCGAGTCGCCTCATGACGATCAAGGTTTCTCACGCCCAGTTTCGGCTTCCAGTGATATTTAACATATGTTGCCTTGCCGCGCAGGTTTACCCAAATATAAGTATTGACGCCAAAACCCTCCTGCATCCTGTAGCTTCTCGGTGTGCCGCGATCAGAGAAAAGCCAGGTAATCATATGGGTCGATTCCGGAGTTAAGGAAATAAAATCCCAGAAGCTGTCATGCGATGAGGATGATGACGGCATATTGGAATCGGGCGCCCCTTTGAAGGCGTGCACCATATCCGGGAATTTGATTGCATCCCTTATAAAAAACACAGGCAGGTTGTTGCCGACCAGGTCGTAATTGCCGTCTTCCGTATAGAATTTGACAGCAAAACCGCGGGGGTCCCGCACGGTGTCCGCCGATCCGCGGCCTCCTGTAACCGTGGAGAAGCGCACAAACACGGGAGTCTTTTTGGCCGGGTCCTGGACAAATTTCGCCTTCGTATATAGGGCCATGCTCTTATAAACCTGGAAGTAGCCATGAGCTCCGGCGCCTTTGGCGTGGACAACCCTCTCCGGAATGCGTTCCCTGTCAAAGTGGGCCATCTTTTCGATGAATTGTACATCCTGCAGCAAGACCGGGCCGCGATTACTTATTGTCAATGAGTTCTGATTATCCGTGACGGGAACACCCTGATCTGTCGTAAGTCTTCTTTTTTTCATATATCCTCCCTTCCTGTTTACCTGCATTAAAAGCATGAAGGATTGATTACTCTGCGGATAGATGCCGCCTTCCGCCAATGCCCAATCCCAATACGTATTTCCATGCTTGGTTCTTACTATTAATTGTGGTGGTGATTTGATTTCCTGTCAATTGTTTTCACCTCCGCTGACCTGCTACGTGCTGGATTTCCTGCATCTTTCCATAATTAAATGCACACAATAAAGTAATTTGATAAACTAAATTTGAACATGAATAATGTATTTGAATCATTTAACAATTTTATTGAGACTAGTACGAAGGAAGAATCACTTCAATTATTTTTAAAAAAGCATCCTAGCATATTAATTCATACTTTTAATCAAGGGGCACATTATC
>JBEKVW010000125.1:0-3972 GCA_049513695.1 Dehalococcoidia bacterium
AGGTTCCAATGGCCTGCGCATCGACAGCAGCGGAGATTATATCATCAAGGTTTTCCGCAGTCTGGATATAGATGTAGCCAAATACGAGATAGTAGCTGATGAGGAGCCGGTCATAGCCAAAACTCTCTCCCTCTGGGCGGACAGCGACGAAGTGGACTTCATAGTAACCACGGGGGGCACGGGCATCAGCCCGCGTGATGTTACCCCTGAAGCTACGAAGTCTATTCTGGATAAGGAAATACCGGGCATTACCGAGCTTATGAGATCCGATGGCTATAGTAAAACACCGACGGCCATATTAAGCCGCGCTATTGCCGGCGTTCGCAGGAATTGCCTGATAATAAATCTGCCGGGCAATCCCAGGGCCGTAGAGGAATATCTCGAACTGTTAATGCCGGTAATCCCTCATGCCATCGAGACGCTGCAGGGCAGGATGGGAGACCATCCCTAAAAGGACTTACCATGGCCGGTATATGCGATAGCTTCCAGAGAGGCATAAGCTACCTCAGGATATCAGTCACCGACCGCTGCAACCTGAGGTGCGTCTACTGCATGCCGCCGGAAGGTGTTCCCCTCGTTCCCCACCGGGAGATAATGAGCTTCGAGGAGATTCTGCTGGTCGTCAAGACGGCCTGCGATCTCGGTATAAATAAAGTGCGCATAACGGGTGGCGAACCTCTTGTCAGGCTGGGGGTCATCGACCTGGTGCGCATGATCTCGGCTGTGGAGGGCATTAAGGACATCTCGATGACGACCAATGGAACGCTGCTGGCAGAACATGTCGAGGAACTGGTGGATGCGGGCCTGCATCGTATCAATATCAGCCTGGATACACTTAGATATGACCGCTTCAAACAGATTACCCGCACCGGGGACCTGTCGGATACCCTGAAGGGAATACAGGCCGCCACATGTGCCGGCCTGAACCCGGTAAAGATAAACATGGTCCCCATGCAGGGATTTAACGATGATGAGATCATAGATTTCGCCATGATGACCGTGGAGGCCGGCTGGCATGTCCGTTTTATCGAGCTCATGCCGATGAACCGCAGCGCCGAGTTTGTGCCCTCCGGCGTATTGCGCCAGAAGATCGAGTCTCTGGGACCGCTGGAACCTTTCCGGGGTATAGCAGGTAATGGGGCGGCGCGCTATTTTCGTTTGCCTTCGGCCAGAGGAACCCTGGGCTTCATCAGCCCCGTGTCGGAACCTTTCTGCGAAGAGTGCAACAGGCTGCGTTTATCTTCCACCGGAGTTCTTCTGCCATGTCTTTTTTCCTCAGAGGGCGTGGATATCAAGACGCCTATACGCCAGGGTGCGTCCAATGAAGATTTGAAAAGTCTCATAACGGCAGCCATTGGAGCCAAGCCCAAGAAACATCATCTGAATTCGCACAACACGGCAGATAAAAATATGTCCAGTATAGGGGGATAGCAGATGGAGCGGCCCGATACCCGCATGATAGACGTCAGCGCCAAGCAAGAGACCAGCAGGCTGGCCATCGCCAGAGCCCGCCTGAAACTGAACCGCGATACGTTCAACCTTGTTAAGAAAAATAGAATGCCCAAGGGCGACGTACTGGCCGTGGCGCAGACGGCCGGGATCATGGCTGCTAAACAGACCCCCGGTCTGATACCCCTTTGCCATCCCCTGCTGCTCAATAGCGTTGCAATCGATTTCGACCTCATAAGCAAGGACACATCTATCCAGATTACAGCTACGGTCAAGGGCGAAGGGAAAACGGGGTTTGAAATGGAAGCCCTGACGGCAGCGGCCGTAGCAGCCCTGACCATCTACGATATGTGTAAAATGCTGGATAAGGGCATGCGCATCACCGATCTCTACCTGGTTAAAAAGACCGGGGGCAAGAGCGGTACCTATACGGCCTGACAGGCGCCGTGCAAGCCTTATTTCACAGGCAAGACCTTCACGGCGGCGGCTTTAAACGAACAGAATATCTCCAGCCCCATCTTCAACCCCATCTCCTCGACCGACTTGCCGGTCACCAGAACTTCGAGAACAAGACCGCAGTCCACTATAACCATGCTCAAGGGACCCGTAATATGAATTGCTGTTATGACGCCCTGCAGTTTATTCCTGGCGCTGCCGGTGGTACCAGACAACGACAATACTACATCCTCTGGCCTCACAAAAACATCGACGGCTTTGCCCACCTCTAAATCTGATACCACATCTATAACGCTTTCATCGACCTGTACACTGGCGATGCCACTCTCGCTGGCTACGATCCGGCCCCGGTAGACATTCTGCATGCCCACAAAACCGGCCACCCTGGCGCTGTCGGGAGACTGGAATATTGCAGCAGGATTAC
Organism: Dehalococcoidia bacterium; assembly: GCA_049513695.1. Lineage (GTDB taxonomy): Bacteria > Chloroflexota > Dehalococcoidia > GIF9 > UBA5629 > UBA1162. The sequence goes on from JBEKVW010000125.1 coordinate 2,330, forward strand.
CTACCTGCACCAGTTCTCCCTGCATCAATACCCCGGCACGGCTTGCCAGGCGCTGGCCCTGCTGCATATCATGAGTGGCCATCACAACTGTAACACCCCTGGATTTATTAAACGCTTTCACCATTTCCTCGATCAGCTTTACGCTGTGCGGGTCGAGGTTGGCCGTAGGCTCGTCCAGCAGCAACAGCTCGGGGTCCGCTATTACAGCACGGGCCAAGGCCACCCTCTGCGCCTCGCCGCCCGATAAGGTCCTGGCCTTCCTCCTGCCATACCCGCTTAATCCGATTGTATCCAATAAACTATGGACCCGGGGCTTAATCTCCTTTGTCTTTAGCCCACGCATTTTCAGAGGGTATGCTATGTTTTCGAAGACCGTGCCGTTAAAAACCACCGGCTTCTGGAATACAATGGCCATTTTTCGTCTCATATCGATGGGGTCACCCTTCAAAGCTGTTGCATTCAAGCCATCGATATAGATATTTCCCGAGCTGGGATGGTCCAGCAGGTCGATTAGCCTCAGCAGGGTGGTTTTCCCCGAGCCGGTGGGGCCGATGATTACGAACAGCTCGCTTTTTTCTATTTCAAGGTTGATATTTCTCAGCAGGAATTTGTCACCGGCGCGCTGCTCCAGATTAACCAGCTTTAAGAAGGCCATCAATACCTCTGCAAAAGGATATTCACCACCACATTTATGACGGTGGCTATCCCGATCAGAATGATCCCCAGGGCCAGGGAAAGCACGAGTTCCCCTTCCTGCGTATATAGCGAGATGGCGGTCGTCAGTACCCGTGTAAAGCCGCGTATATTGCCGCCCAGCATCATGGCTGCTCCGACCTCAGATATGGCGCGGCCGAAGCCTAAGATCACCGCTCCGACTACTGCAAACCTGGCCTCTTTAATGATAGTCCATATGGCCTGCGATTGGCTGGCACCCGCACCCAGGGCGGTATCCCTGATAGAGCGGTCGACCCCGCTCAGCGCCGATATGGTCATGCCTGTCAGTATCGGCATGATCAGTATTACCTGTCCCAGGATAATTGCCCCGGGCGTAAATAAGAGTCCCATTCCACCCAAAGGCCCGGCCCTTGAAATAAAGAGAAAGACAAACAGACCGACCACAACGGTGGGCAGGCTGTAAAATGTCTGTATTACATTAATTAATACGCGTTTGCCCCTGAAATCGTGGAAATTTATCAGGCCGCCGACGGGTATACATATGGCCGCAGCAATGAGAATGGCGGCTGCTGAAACGTACAGCGACCGCACTGAAATCTCGATTACTTCCGGGTCCAGGCTTACTACGAGTTTAACCGCCTGTACCAGGCCTTCCCACAACTCCTGCATTTTTGCTTAATCAATTAACGGGGACGGTATAATCTTCGACCTTTGGACAGCCCGGATCCTTGCAGCCCCCGCCTTTCATAGGGCTGAACAGGGGTTTGTCGTACTTGTCCACTCCATAGGTGGCGATCAGGTTCTGCACATCATCGGAAATCAACCAGTTGATGAAATTGTTGGCCATCGGCAACATTTTAGCAGTCGTGACCTTGGCCGGGTTAATGGCTATGGCATCGTAAACATTGAGGAATATCTGCCCGCTTTCAACGACCGGTATAAGATTCAATTTACTACCGTAAGCCAGG
>JBEKVW010000126.1:0-3857 GCA_049513695.1 Dehalococcoidia bacterium
GAACGGCAAAGTGCCCGGCTGGCAAGAGGAGAACAGGATGAAAATACATGAATATCAGGCCAAGGCATTATTATCCCAATATGGGGTTTCTGTTCCCGCCGGAAATGTAGCGAGTACTCCTGCGGAGGCCAAGAAGATCGCCGCCGGGCTGGAAGGCAAGGTTGCCGTCAAAGCCCAGGTATATGCAGGTGGCAGGGGCAAAGCCGGCGGAATAAAGCTGTCCGCAAATGCTGCCGAGGCGGAAAAATCGGCTTCCGGGATAATTGGAGGAAGGCTGGTCACACATCAGACATCCACCCAGGGGGCGCCCGTCCGCCAGGTTCTGGTAGAAAAGGTTGTTGAGGTCCGTCGTGAGCTTTATCTCAGTATCGTTATCGACAATGCACGTAAGATGCCGGTTATGATTGCCAGCGAGGCCGGGGGCATGGACATCGAAGAGGTAACCCGGACCAGTCCGGAAAAGATTCTCAAAGTTCATATCGACCCGGCTGCAGGATGGCAGGATTTCGAAGGACGTAAGCTGGCCTACGGCATGAATTTAAGTCCGGACCAGGTCAAACCCGCCGTTAAGTTGATGGCAAACCTATACAGGTTATTCCACGAAAAAGACTGCTCTCTGGCTGAGATAAATCCTCTGGTAGTTACCGGCGACGGCACAATTATGGCCCTTGACGCCAAGTTGAATTTCGATGACAGCGCACTTTTTCGACACGATGATATCCGGCAGCTCCATGATCCCGCGCAGGATGACCCCTTCGAGGCCAGGGCCAGCGAAATGGGCATCAAGAACTATATTAAACTCAGCGGCAACATAGGCTGCATGGTAAACGGGGCCGGCCTTGCGATGGCGGTTTTGGACCTGATCAACTACTGCGGCGGCAAAGCGGCCAATTTTCTCGATATAGGCACGGTGAATAATACCAGCGCTGTGGTCAGCGCCTTTAAAGTCTTTACTGCTGACCCCGATGTAAAGGCTATCCTGGTCAATATCTTCGGCGGGATGGCACGGGCAGATACCATCGCCCGGGGAATCATAGAGGCCTACCAGCAAATAGATATCAAAGTCCCGGCCGTGGTCAGGCTGGCCGGTACCAATGTGGCCGAGGGCAAACGCCTGCTGGCCGAATCCAGGATCAACTATATAGAGGCGGTCGATTTCCTGGATGCAGCACGCAAAGCCGTGGCAGCCGCTAAATAATCTCTTATTAAAGGAACGAACTCTAAGGCTTGTCAGTATGAAAGGAGGCCGAGATTGAGCATATTAATCGATGAAAAAACGCGCCTGCTGGTACAGGGCATCACCGGCGGGGAAGGCAGCTTTCATACTCAACGGTGTATAGAATGTGGCACTAAAGTGGTAGCCGGTATGACACCCGGCAAGGGCGGCACAAAGATTTGCGGAGTGCCGGTTTTTAATACAGTTGAGAGGGCTGTTAAGGAAACGGGCGCCAACGCCAGCATTATTTTTGTACCCCCATCCGGGGCCGCCGACTCAATCATGGAAGCGGCGGACGCCGGCATCCCGCTGGTGGTCTGCATCACGGAAGGCATCCCCGTGATGGATATGGTTACCGTGCACAGTTTCCTCAAAGGCAAGCCAGTACGCCTTATCGGCCCCAACTGCCCCGGTTTAATCTCGCCCGGCAAGTGCAAGGTCGGGATCATGGCAGGTGAAATTCACAAGCAGGGTAATGTAGGCGTGGTTTCGCGCAGCGGCACGCTGACTTACGAAACAGTGGCGCAATTGACAGGACTGGGTATCGGGCAGTCCACCTGCGTGGGCATAGGCGGCGACCCGCTTTTAGGAACGAACTTTGTGGATGTGTTGAAGCTCTTTCAGGAGGATAAGGATACACAGGCCATAGTGCTCATCGGGGAGATCGGCGGCACCATGGAACAGGAGGCAGCCCAATTCATTAAAGAGAAGGTCAGCAAACCTGTAGTCTCCTTTATCGCTGGAGTATCTGCTCCCCCTGGCAGACGTATGGGGCACGCCGGCGCCATTATCAGCGGCAATACGGGGAAAGCACAGGATAAGATGGCGGCTTTATCGGCCGCCGGAGCTATCATAGCTCCCAATCCCGCAGAGATCGGGCTAACGGTTAAAAAAACCCTTAAATATTAAGTCAGCATGCCTTTCGGGTGCTGCCACCGGTAACTCTGGACAATTTATTTTCGCCCCTCAATCTCTCGTAGTATTCGATGTATTTATTTATAGCTCTCGCCGCACGTTGTATTGAGGGATACACGGGCAGGCCCAGGCCTACGAATTTTTTCTGTACATCCTCAACCATTTGCGTTGAACCGAAGGCTGTGTTGTAATGCAGCACGGCAGCCATGGGTTTATCTATTACTTTCGCCAGCTCAGCCACCGTCTCAATAAAAGGCCTTAACGGCAGGCTGCGGCTCACCATAGCCCAGATATCGAAGGGACAATGTAAAATCAGCACATCGACCTGGTCGGATTTAGCTATGGCCTTAACCGCCTCCACGTATTTTTCCACGCTCGCCATAGGCGGTGCATCAACCGGGTTCCTGAAAATACTACCGGCCTCTGTACCATAAATTGTTACCAGCTTTTTCCTGACCTCCTGTGGTAGAACCGGCAGGTTCAGGCCCTCCCCCGTAATATCGTCGGACGCCTGAACGGCAATCCCGCCACCGGTGCCGATGACAACCGTATTCCGGCCGTTGGGAACCTTCATCTTCAGAAAGGCAACGCTCATATCAACCAGTTCCGGCATGCTTCCCGCAGGGACGGCGCCTACCTGCTTAATAAAATCCTGCCATATAGCGGCCGACCCCGCTATGGAGCCGGTATGTGAGGCGCAGGCCCTGGCCCCCGTCTCAGTATTGCCACCTTTATAGATAATCACAGGCTTAATGTCGGCCACGTTTTTCAACGCCCGCATGAAACGTTTACCATCCCTTACACCCTCGATATACATGGCGATCAATTTGGTCTGCGGGTCGTCCGCCATATATTCCAGATAATCCGTTTCATTAAGGTCGGCAGCATTCCCGTAGCTTACGGCTTTGCTGAAAAACACACCCCGTTCTGCTGCCTCACGTATAGTGTAAATACAATTGCCCCCGCTCTGAGAAATCAAACCCAGTGATCCTAACTTGCGCGGGAAACCCGTCTGATCGGGGAAATCACCGGCGAATGTGAGTCCGGACGACGGGCAATAGAGTCCCATACAGTTCGGCCCCACCAAACTCACTCCGCCTTTGCGGGCTATCTTCAATATTTCCCCCTCGAGCTTTTTGCCTATCTCGTCCTCGATCTCCCCGTAACCTGACGTGAAGAGGTGGACCGCCTTAACCCCTTTTGCCACGCAATCGGTTATCAACTGCGGTGTGAACCGTGCCGGTATGGCCGATATGACATAGTCGACGGGGCCGGGAATTTCACGCACATTGGTATACACCTTGGTACCGAAGATCTCACCCCCCGACGGGTGAAGAGGGTAAATCTCACCTTTAAAACCAAAGTTCCTGAGCGTACTAACAAACAATTGCGCCAGGTTGGGCCTGGCTGCATCCGGTGATACGCCGGCAATGGCAATTGTGGAAGGATTAAATAAATAATCGAGCGAAGGTTTGGGCATGTTAATCTCCCGGAATAATATTTGAAGTGCTATTGATTGTATATCTAATCGAACGGTTGTTCAACCTCATTTAATCTACCGTTGATGCATCCGAATCGAATCTTCTATACTTGTAATATGACATTCAGGCTGGAATCCATCGGGGTTATCAAAAGCAGCATCAAGAACAGACGCAAAGTTATCGGCGGCCGTTTGAAAGCTCAGGTTATTATTGACCCATCTTACGAAAAAGCTCTTGATGGAATC
>JBEKVW010000127.1:0-3826 GCA_049513695.1 Dehalococcoidia bacterium
AAGCCTTGGTGAACAGCGACTGCTGGCTGATGATAAATACCTGTATTTTGTTAAAATTATTATTCATAGCTTACGCCTCTATCCCGAGTGTACATCAAACCTTACCTCCTCGTCCTTTTTTTGGTCATCTTTGTCTGTCTTTCGAAGATGGATACGAATTGTTGCGCCATGTACGGGTCAAACTGCGTGCCGGAACACCGTTTGATCTCCTCCAGGGCGATTTCATGCGTCCTCGTCTCGGAATATGACCGGTCGGACGTCATCGTAGCGAAGGCATCGGCGATAGCCAGCAGGCGGGCTTCCATGGGTATTTCTTCACCCTTCTGCCCGTCCGGGTAGCCGGTGCCGTCAAACCATTCGTGGTGATGCAGTACCGCGCCGACGCAGGGAGCCAATTGGGGTATATTCCGGATAATTTCAAAACCCGTTTGTGGGTGATTTTTCATAGTCTGCCATTCTTCCGGGCTCAACTTCCCGGGCTTGTTCAAAAGCTCGCCGTTCATAGCCACCTTGCCGATGTCATGGAGCCAGGCGCAGATCTCGATCTGCGTCATCTCTTCAGGGCTCAGTTTCAGTTCTTTGGCTAGAGCGATGGCGTAATCCTTAACCCTTTTGGAGTGGTTGTGAGTATAATAGCTCCGGGAATCAACCAGGTCCGAGAAGGCGCGGATAATACCGGTAAATTTTTCGTTAAAGCTCTTCTCGATATCCGTGTTCTTGTTTTCCGCTTCCAGCAAATCCAGCGGCCCGGAGGCGCAAAGACTCTGGTTGCCGCCATTGCGCTTGGCGCGGTAAAGCGTGACATCCGCCGCAGCGATGATATCGGTATGGCTGATGCCGTCGTCCGGCCAGCTGGCCAAGCCAATGCTGGCGGTAATGGGAATCTTGTCCGAGTGGATACCTTCGGCGATCTTCTTGCGCACCCTTTCCACGACCTGTAACGCGGCATCGATAGTGGTCTGCGGCAACAGGATGGCGAATTCATCGCCGCCGTACCGGAAAGCGTAATCCGAATTACGGATGGCAGACTTGATATTGCGGCTTACATCCTGCAACAGGCCGTCGCCGGCGAGGTGACCGTAGGTATCGTTGAAGGTCTTAAAAGAGTCAAGGTCCAGAATGGCCAGCGAGAAAGCCCCGCCGTAGCGTGAATGGCGGCTGATTTCGCTATCGATCATTTCATCCAGCGAGCGCCGGTTGAGCAGGCTGGTCAGCTCGTCGATGCGGGCTTTCTTTTCCGCTTTGGCGTAAAGCTGGGAGTTTTCCAGCGGCATGGCGATCTGCGAGGCAAGTTGTTCCAGCAGCCTGATATGCCTCGCCGAAAAGTAGTTGGGCGTTTTGCTGGCGACGATGAAACTGCCAATGACACTACCCTTAGCCAGCAGCGGGAGATAAGCCGTGGTGCGCAGACCGTGGGCATAGAAAAACTCGCTGGTGCTGAAACATCTTTCGCGTGAAAGATCAGGCTCGGTGAAGGTCTTTTTCTGCGTGACTACCCATCCTGTGCCTGTATTTTCCATTGGCACTCTTTCACCTATCTGGTAGGCCGAATTTTCCGGAGAAGACAGTGCCATGCAACAGAGTTTATCTTCCTCGATGAGGACGATCGAAGCCCAGTTGACTTCAACCACCTTGCGTAGCTCTTCTATGAAACTCCCGAAAATCTCCTGGATGTCCAAACTGGAAGACAGGATGGCGCTGGAGTTATTGATTACGGAAAGCTCCTCTTCGCGTTCCCGTAACTGTTCCCGGAGATATTCTTTTTCCATGCTCACAGCGACACGGCTGGTGGTATTCTCGATAATGCTCAAGTCCTCAAGCGAATAGCGACCGTTGCGTTTTTCACCGAGCACCAGGATAGCGATGAGGCGGTCGCGGCTGATCAGCGGGATGAACATCGAAATGTTTTTGGATTCGATTTCCTCCCGCTCTTGAGGCCACAGGCTCAAGAACGCCGGCAGTATGTCAAGGTTTTCCCGCTGTAGTGTTTTCTGTTCCCGCTCCAGGTATTTGACGATGGGGTTATTGGAGCGGACCTTAAGGTTTGCCAGCGGGTTAGATTCGTCTTTGGGCTCGGAGAACTGGCTATGATAATAATCATTGACAGAATCCGGGAATAACAGGCAAGCGTCCTTGATATTTATAGCTTTAAGGATAAGTATCAGCAGCTCTCCGCCCTGCTCCTTAAGGCTGAAAACGTTGTGTATCTTGTTGGTAAATTCATTTAGCCGCTGATGATAGTCGTAAGCATTGCCCTGGAAAGCCCGGGTCAACATCCTGAAGACTTGCCCCCTCACCTTATAGATCAAAATAGCCACGAGGAAAGCCAGAGCCGTGGCCACCAGCGAGGCCGTAAGGTCTAATTTGAAATGGAAAACGCCGTTAAAGGTCACCAGTAGTAGCCAATACAAGGCAACGCCGATAACTGCCAGGCTCGCCCAGGCGGTACCGCGCCGTATTACGAGCTTGATATCAACCAAACTGTGCCTGATAACGGCATAGCTGAATATGAAAGCATTGATCAGGTTACCGTAGTGGGCAATGGGGAAATCATCGAACCAGGAGAGTATGCTTAAAGCAGTGAAGACCAGCAAAATTGAGATGCCGAGCAACAGGGCGAGAATCTGATTGTGTAAAACCGGATTATTTAGATGCTTGAGCGTCTTCCCGAATACGTAATAGTTCCTGGCCGTAAATATTAGCAATGGTAATGCTACTATCACGATACCTGTTTTATATTGGGTGTGAACAAACCCGTTGCTAAAGGTAACAGGGTTGGTTACATACCCCAATATAACCATAACTAATATTGGTATCAGGGATAAATATGCAAAGGCTAACCAGCGGCTTTTTCCCTGCGGATAGAAAGAAGAAGTAAAGCAATGGAATTGTACCGCGGTAACGGCGAAGAGAATAACCGCTAATTTGAACAGAAGACCATTATGGTCGGGGAAAAGATTGCTCCGCAAGAGGTAAACAATGAGGCTCCAGAGCATGGCAGCCACCAGAAAGAGGATGAAGAGATAGTGCCGTTTCTGCCACGGCCGGGAACCGGCCGTAGTAATTAAAAGCGGAATATAAGCAATTGTGGCGATGAGCGGAGGAAGGGCATATACGTTCATAAGCGAATTATCAACCCAAATATTAATACTGTCAATAGGTAACTAAAGTAAGAACACCAATGTAAGGGAGACTAAAGTACTATGAAATATTAACCTTTTCTAAGCCTGATTTTTCCTGAACTTTAACCCCGGTTTTGGTGACAACAATAGTCTCTTCAACCTCGGCGGTTAACATGGCAAGAACTTTTTGGGGAGGATTAACATGAGGCACCTTTAAATGGGCGGGGTCAGCATTTTCAGCTTGCCGTCGGGCAGAATAACTGGCAAAAGTGCCCTTTGGCAACAGATTAACTTGTACTTTAAAATCCGCTATATCCATTAAATCATCATGCTGGACCGTAGATTTATCATTATCAGGATAGGCTAATTCTTTGAATAATCGCACGGCAATATTTTCTTTATTACCCTGATAGCCCTCTTTAAGCTCTATTCCTATATTCAATACCATATTGTCTGTATCCTTAAAAGCTACCAAATCTTCATAAGGTATATCGCTTTTTTCGATGGCCTGCCATATACTCTTCTCTGTAAGTATGACGACATAGAAATCAATAAAGTCGTCGACTCGCCTCTCAAAAGCCATTTGGGGGATTTCGATGCCCAATTTATCATTATGTAAAGAGGTAATCTTTATCATGTCTCCAATTCTGTATCTAGTCATCATGCCGCCATAGAAATTGGTAATGACTATCTCATACTTTTCT
>JBEKVW010000128.1:0-3804 GCA_049513695.1 Dehalococcoidia bacterium
TCTGTAGCCATAAAACGTATGTCTTTGACTTGAACGTTGCCCCAGTTGGTATGAATACATGATGCCAGTAGATCACCAATCAGTATTAACAGAAGGGCAATTGCTAGGATTATCCACGTCTTTTTTGATTGGTTTGCCATTTGTAACACTACCTCCCTATTTATATTTGATCTGCTTGAAACTCATCGGGGTTTCTTGCTTAATCTATATGAAGTACAAATACCTCACAACGGAACAGGGCGAACACCCTAATATCAGTAGTTCTCTCACCCCCTTTCGAACAAGGATTGACGACGGATTGTAACCGGCCTAGTATACCTTAATGTTCGTCGCTAAAGCAATGGGTTATACTTGTTTTTTTGTCGGTTGACCAATTTATTTCCCGGCGAAGTTAAGAATCGCATCATTTGACGATCTCAGGCCTGTCGATCTGAGGTAGGCGGCGGGCCTCCACGGTAACCATCATAATGCTCAATTCGCTCAATATATTCCAGAAATAAAAAAACGGACTTTTGATTTAAAAGTCCGTTGAATTTCCTCGTGGAGGCAAGGGAGGGTCGAACTCCGCCTGAAACACGACAGCAATGTGGTGCTCCCGCGAACACGTTTAAAAAACACCTTATTGGACTAATGGGTCATAAATACTGCACCAATTGGCACTTTCTCTCTGCCTCATAAACTGTGTAACATATATTAATCATATGTGCACAGCTTATAAAATCCTGAAGGAATAGAGCGGCATGAGCGGAACGGATTGCCATCGCCCTCATCGCTTTCATCACTCTAGCTACAAATATATAGGAGGTGATTAACATAAAAACCATCTACAAGGTCCTAATCGCAGCTGTGATAGCTCTGGTTTTAGGTGGCATCATCGGCTTTATCACTGTCAACCCCGTTGCCAATCTTGTCAGCAGTGCGAGCAACGTTACAAACGGGCCCTGGTCCACCAATTTTGCTTATGGCAGCACCGGGGCAAACCCTTACGTGAAGGCCTGGGTCGCCGAAAACGGGCTCATGGCAGTGAGCGCATCCTTAAGCCTTTACCTGGACGCCTACAATGATGACAACGGACAACCGCTGGTCGCCAACTGTGACTATGTCATAAAAGGACCGGCACTTAAGACGGGATATTGGAATATCACCGTTTACAATGAGAATGGCTTCGTGATAGCCAATGCCCAGAACCGCTATTCGTATAGCTCTACCGATATCCAGTTTGAGCCTGACGGCAGCTTCATAATTTATCTGTCGAAGACTGCTAAGCAGGGTAACTGGCTGCCGGCCGGCAATGCCAAAACGCTGAATGTGTATCTTCGTCTGCATGACCCCGGGCCTGATTATTCGACCGCCAATGCACTAAAGACAGCGCAGCTGCCACAGATCATCAAGGAGGGCTGCCAATAATGAAGAAATGGATACCGTGGATCGGATGGACGCTTCTGGCTGTTATTGTTGTGGCCGTCGTTGTAAACGTGGTCGTGGCAATCAGTATTCCCACCACTATAATGGGAATAACAGTCAACAAAAAGTTCAACTTTCCCAGCAACCAGTGGGTTTTCCAACCGCCGATAACAGACAACAGCACCGATGTGGTCAGGCCGGCGCCTGACGATATTTATTCACTTCTGGTCTACGATGTGAGCCAGCACCCGCTTCGCGTGACGTCTGAGACCTCTGAGTACTGGACCATCTCCGCTTTTGCCATGAATACGGATAATTTCTTTAACCTTACCAGTTCGCAGGCAAAGACGAACCCGGTTGAAGTTGTATTCGTTTCCAAAGGAATGACATACCAGGACCCGACGGGAAAGGCACAAGTCGTAACAGTGCCGAGCGACAAAGGCATACTCATGATCACGATGGTTATCCCCAATCAGGATGCTTTGCCAGGTATTTTGCAGGCTCAGAAGCAGACTACCGCCGAACTGGTAAAGTAAGCTCCTGGAGAGTCTAACCCCGCCTGAAACACGAAGGGTCATCCCGTTCAACAAACGCTGGATTAGCTACTTTTTCACTATAGACCCAGATGAAATGGGAGTGACCGTAGAGGTGCAACGCGAAAAACCCGGTTTCAAGAATTCCTGGACGGCTTCCACACTATCGGCTTCTACTACGTACCAGATGATATGCTGCGGATAGGCTCCATACATGGCCTGCAGCTTAATTCCCTTCGCCTTGGGGTTATATAGGCAGATGGAGCCTCCATCCTCTATCGTAGCCAGATTAACGCCTTCAAAAACAACACTGCCGGAACCTCCGGCCTCTATTGGACATGACTCTGGAGCATGAACCTGAGTAATCATGAACAGCATGATAGCCCTCCTTCACTCCGCGAACTTTATTGTGTTATCGTTGCTTTTAAGCCTGTAGTATCTCGAAGCGATGATAAATATGCCTGTAATTCTTCTCTAATTTTCTTTACTTCGCCTGCTGGTATTTCGAATCGTTCCTCGATTTCATTTCGAACGTCTTCGAGGATCGGAATTAATGATTTATTTGTGTACTGTATAAACATTCTAAAGCTTTTAAGTATTTCCTTTCGCTCCTTTTCTGGTAAATTTGAGCTGAACCGTATTTGCACAGTTTGATTCGTGATGTAAACAATGTCGCTAACCCGGGCATATACATACCTTAGTTTTTCGCATAGAGCATCGTCAGGCCGAATAAAACCACTAGTATATGCTGTGTCCCAAGCATAGTGCGGGAGCTGTGGTATTAAATTTAGTGTTTCTTCTACGTCTATATTTTTTAAATATTCCGAAAACTCCGATACTTCGATATACATGCCTTTGAAAATGTCATGGCGCTTCTCTTCTCGTTCTTTTATTATCTTTGCGTCTTCATACCCAAAGGTAAGTACAGTCGCGATCAATGCAAAGACAAAACCGGAAATTCCAGCTTTGACAACATCGTTGAAACCAACATTTTGACCGAATGCTAAAACTAGTACTGCGATTACAGTAAGAATACATAAATAGACTATATATCGCCGACTTATAATCATCTTCATAGTATAATTTCCTTATTAGCTAAAAACTTTCTGTCAATTTATTGATAAGCATATGATACGATTATCAGTAAAATAAGTTTAAAAAGCAATATTGGGCTTAACGTAAGAATTCATGCAACTATCTATGGAATTCTTATTGAGCCATCACAATTGCGAGGGAGAGTCGAACTCCACCTGAAACACGACATGCCTTAATTAACCTCTGCGCTGGGAATCTCTATATGAATAACAGTCATGTCATCAAAGATGTATTTGTACAAATTAGAACCGGCGACTTTTCGGAGGAGGGTGAAGCTGATGGTGGCAGCTAGTAGATTTGAACTACTGACCAAAGGCTTATTTGGGAGTCGGTTTGCTTTACGGTGTTTGGCATGTTTGCCCCCCCTGGTTTACTATTTCATAGATAACTGACATTAGTAGTGGCAGAACATTATGATAAAGAGGTGAAAAAACATGTGGAGAAAAAGCATTTTGAATCGGTTGGATACGACGCTCATATTATTCGAGTTGGTTCTGAGCGTGGTATTCATTGTGGTGGGGTATCTTATAGATAACAACTATATCCGTGGAGTCGGTGTCGGCTTGGTAATTGCTTGGGTGACAAGTGCCATAGCCTATTTATACAAAAAGAAAATGGTAAAACCATGAGCAACGAAGAGCGTATGGCATTCACTTCCCAGCCTAAACCTCTATTCCTCCATTAGATTTCGATTCCTGCTTCGATATGGGCAAATAATAAAGCGGGGCCTTTCGGCCCCGCTTTATTATCTATACTAGAGAAGCTCACATCC
>JBEKVW010000129.1:0-3717 GCA_049513695.1 Dehalococcoidia bacterium
AAAGCGGTTGACCTGCGAGATCATGCGGGCTACAAAGAACCATCTATGGCAGTAGAGGAAATGGGCCACGCGGTGCCACCACAGCGCGTGCAGGCCGGGGTAGAGGGTGAGCACCTCGAACGCGCTCCTCGCTGCCGGGTCCCTGTCCATGGCGGCCCGGATATCCTCTTTCATAGTCCGGATGCAGCTAAACATAGTATCAGATATTATACGTTATCTTGAGAGTTTAAATAGTTCAAGCGCGTTGGCTGTGGTCTGGAGGGCCAGTTCTCCCTCATCAATCCCCTTAATCTGAGCAGCCGCCTTAAGGCTGCGCAAGACGTCCGAAGGTTGCGAGCGGTACCTGTCCGGACGACCGTAGAATACGGGGCAATCGGTCTCCAGCAATAGCCTGTCCGGCGGCGCCTCCCTGATGGCCCGGCGGTGTTCGTCATGGTACTCCGCCGCCGGCGTGGCGGATATATAATAGCCGGCCTCGATCAGCCCGGATAAAGTGCTGGAGAAACCTGTATACCAGTGGAATACCAGCCTTTTTATTCTGGTCTCCTTGGCCAGTTGCAGGCAGTCCTTCCATGCGTAGCGGCTATGCAACGACACCGGCTTATCGAATTCCAGGGCCAACTGAAGGAGCCTGCGGAGAATATTTTGCTGCAAATCTTTGCCCGCCCCTTTTAGCACCCGCTTATCATAGTCCAACCCCACCTCACCCAGGGCGCAGGCGGAAGGCAGATTGCTTTTAATAAAGGCGATATTCTCCTCTATCCCGGTTTCATCCAGGTTGCTCAGCGCCCAGGGATGCAGGCCGACGGCCGGGTAAACAAGTCCTGGATAGCGGCCGGCAAGCTCTATTATTTTTTGATTGGAGACCAAATCCTGGCCTATCCCTATAATAGCCTCCACCCCTGCCTCGACAGCCTGCTTCAGCGCTGAACCTATATCCTCGATCTCATCGAGGTGAGCATGCGTGTCAACCAGTCCCGGCAAGTCGGCTCCCGAAGATATCGTCAAAGCTTAAATTATATATAACGTCAGGCTTCAAGAGGCCGGATTCCGTTATAAAGGCGGTGACCAGCTCCAGTGGAACCATGTCGAATCCCGGCTCGGGCCTGCGCAGGCCGGTAATGAAGCCCCTGATATCGAACTTGGCCTTCTCGCATATGGAATAGACCGGTATCTCCCTGCGTCCGGCTATTTCAGCAACTTCCAGTGTAGGGGAGCCGTTTAGAAGCCACCCCTGCAGCGATACCGAATCGGCGCCTATCAGGACGGTATTGGCCCTGGCCACGTGCCAGCGCACTTGCCCGTCCGGGACAAGCTTGCAGGCGATTCCAGCCTTTTCGAGGCGTGCGACCGTAATCCGCCCATAAGATATTTTGCCATGCAGGGATTCTGCAGCCAGGACCTTGAAATCGATGTCTTTGCGCCTGGCCGTTTCCAGCGTGGTGCAGACGGAGGAGCTATAGCTGCAGGTCATGACGATCGTGCGGGGGCTGACCACCTTGGCAGCATGGCGTGCCACCGAAGCGGCTGATTTTTCCTGATATTTGATCAGCCGGCCGGTGATGTCCACGCCGTTTTTTTTCAACTTCTCGATCGTCTTGGCCTTAGTGTCCAAAGCCGCCAAATCTTCCTTGAATTTCATTGCGTAGTTGGCTATGCAGACCATGCCCGGCCTTATTTGCATAAGGCCGTCTGCAACTTCATCGATCTGGCTGTGGAATTTGGATGCTGTTCGGGCATCGCTTTCCAGGCAGGCGTTCTTGAGGGCTTCCAGGGATTGTAAGGTCAACCAGCCCGCCCCGTGCTCTCGGTCCCTCCCAATGGCATTGACGGCTTTTCTTAAGTCGGCCTTCATTGAACGAATTATACCTTAAAGTCAGGGCAGGTTCATATACGCTTTGAAGAAATCAGGCGATCAAAAACCGGATTAAAATTTCGGTTTGGCCACGATGGCAATGGGTATGGATAGCAGGGCCAGCGCTCCTGCGATAACAAAGCCGCTTGCGTAGCCGGGAACGGCGCCGCTAATGATTGACCCCACCAGGGTGGCCAGTGTTACCGTAGCAGTGATGGTTCCCAGGTTGCCTCCCATGCGGGTAACGACGAAGAGATTGGAGATGATGAGGCTGCGGGTGACCATCACCACGCTGTCGCCTACGGCATGCAATAAGCGTGTGCCCAGGACGGTGCCGAATGTGCCGGCGAAACCCAGCATAATATTGGTAATCCCGGAAATGGCTATGCCTATATAATAAAGCTTGGCCAGCCCTTTGCCCCCTGAATTAAGCCGGTCGCCCAGGAACCCGTTTACTATCGACAGGAGCGCCATGACATTGGCGTGGATGAAGAACAGCCAGCCTACCGACTCGTCATTGAGCCCGATATCTTTGTTGAGGAAAAGGCTTAAGCTGGACTGTTCTGCCCCTGCATGCAGGGAAAAAGCAAAAACCAGCACAATGAAGATGAGAACGGACTTGTTGGACAGGTCAGCTTTGTAATCGGAGATCTGCACACGCATGCCCGGTACATCAGCCAGGAATATGCACAGGATGAACAGGGGCGCCAGGACGGAAAGGGCAAATATAAAGACGGCATTCATATTGTAGGCTGATAATATGTAGCCGCCCAACAGCGGCCCGAGGCCGTAGCCTACCAGCAGTGCGGCGTTGAAGTACCCGAGCTTAAGGCCGCGAAATTTATAGCCCAGCGTTTTATAGTAAAGTGAGGGCAGCGCATTATTAAAAAGCGCATATCCCGTGCCTGCCACAGTCACCCACAGAAAGGTTGGCCAAAATTCCCGGGACATCATGAGGCCGCCGATTCCCAGGCCGAAGATGACCTGGCTGGCGATCACCAGTTTTTTGGGCGAGATGCGGTCCACAAAGACCCCGATGGGTATCATCAGTAGCAATGACATCAGGGTGAATACGGAAATGAGTACGCCCACCTCAAAGTGGCTGAAGCCGATATCTATCCAGTATATGGTAACGAAGGTCAGCACGGCCCATAGTGACATCGATTGCAGCCCGTAGATGGTGCAGGGTATTACAAAGCGCTTTGAAAAACTGAGATCGTGCAGTTCCATAATCGAAGTTTAGAAGTATATCAGATGGATGGATAATACGCTAAATGATTATGAGTCTAACAGCATTCCGCCGCGACATATTATTTTGCATCAAATCGCTATAAAGTGTATAGTTATCTTAGTGGTTTTTGTTTAGGTTATTGTTGACTTAATCCTTTTGTCGCATACCCCGCCTTAACCGATCTAAGTTTAGGATGACCCGACTTCAAGCCATTAAATATTTACACATAGGAATAATTTTTGGAGGGAAAGACTAAGTATCATGAACATTTACGTTGGAAACCTGGCCTACGAGGTGACAGAGGAAGACCTTAAGACGGAGTTCGAAGCATTTGGAGAAGTCGCTTCGGTAGCTATTATTAAGGACACTTACACGGGCCGCTCCAAGGGATTCGGCTTTGTGGAGATGCCTAAACTGCAGGAAGGCCAGGCGGCTATCACAGGCTTGAACGGCAAGAAACTCAAGGAGCGCACGATTACGGTTAACGGTGCGCGCCCCAAGGGTGAAGGTGGTTCCCGCGGTGGAGGTGGTGGTGGTGGCAGGTCGTCCTTTGGTGGCGGCCGTGGTGGTGGTGGCCGTGGTGGCGGCGGCCGCGGTGGCGGACGTGGTGGAATGGGCAGGTATTAATTAG
>JBEKVW010000130.1:0-3634 GCA_049513695.1 Dehalococcoidia bacterium
GGCATTGCCGCCGCCGGCGGCCGTGCCCTTGATGTTCATGGTAGGTCCACCCGATGGCTGTCTGATGCAGCCGCCGACGTTCAAGCCGCGTTTGCCCATGCCTTCCAGCAGGCCGCAGGTAGTGGTGCTTTTGCCCTCGCCCAGGGGCGTGGGCGTTATGCCGGTGACCGTTATATATTTGCCGTCCGGCTTATTTTCGAGCCGCCGCATTATTTTGGCGTAGTTGAGCCTGGCCACTTTCCCGTAGGGGATGATCTCGCCTTTCTCCAGCTTCAGCTTTTTCAACCAGTCGAGCGGCTCGGGCATGTTTTTTTCGGCCTCTTCGGCTATCTGCCAGTCGCTCATTTTCAACGGGTTATAAGGCATTCTCAATTTCTCCGGATTATTTGATTCCTGTTTTCAACTCGGCCGACTCGATGGTATTCTGCAGCAGCATGGTTACGGTCATGGGGCCGACTCCGCCGGGAACGGGTGTGATGGCGGCCGCCTTCTCTTTGACCGCCTCGAAATCGACGTCGCCCACCAATCTATAACCTTTCTCACGGGTCTTATCGTCGACCCGGTTCACGCCCACGTCGATAACCACCGCGCCCTCTTTGACCATGTCGGCCTTAATGAAGAGCGGGCTGCCCATGGCGGCCACCAGGATATCCGCCTGCCGTGTGAAATTGGGTATGTGGCTGGTGCCGGTATGCACCACTGTCACCGTGGCGTTGGCGCCCTTCTTCTTCTGAAAGAGTATGGCGGCCAGCGGCTTGCCCACCAGGTTGCTGCGTCCGCATATCACTACGTGTTTGCCTGCGGGGTCGTAACCGCTCCTGACCAGCATTTCCTGTATGCCGTGCGGGGTGCAGGGCATGAAACAGGGCTGGCCCCGCAACAGCTTGCCCAGGTTTACCGGATGGAAGCCGTCCACATCCTTTTCGGGAGAGATATGATAAAGCACTTTTTCGGTGTCGATATGTCCGGGCAGGGGTGTCTGGACCAATATGCCGTCCACCTCTGTGTCGTTGTTGAGGTCATCCACAGACTGTATGACCCTGGACTCGGGTGTATCGGCCGGCATCCTTATTGTAACCTCGTGCACACCGATCTCCTGTGCTCCTTTTTCCTTGGATTTGACATAAGACATAGATGCAGGGTCGTTGCCCACCAGGATTACACCCAGGTAGGGCACTTTCCCGTGCTCTTTAAGCCGGGCTACCCTGAGCTTAAGCTCGCTGCGTATGGCCGCCGCAATCTCGGTTCCGCTGATTATCCTGGCTGTCATCGTATCCTTCTATAAAGGAAATTAGTAGGATATTATACAAATTACATAAAGTACAAACAATGTTTGAAGGGTTGAGCCGGCTAATCGGGCCGTTCTTTTAGTATATCTTTTATGGTCTGAACTGCGATGGGGACGGCCCTAGCCACCGGCGGCGTAAGCTCGGTGCTAAACTCAAAGGCGTCGGGGATTTCTATGGCGACGATGCTAATTTTATCGGGGAGTTTAACGTTGAGCAGCCTGCCTATCTCCAGCGCCGTGGGCAGGTCGGTATCATGTGGCGAGACCGCATGCTTGCTTACGCGGAAATCATCGACTTTCAGCCGGTATAGCTCCCCGGGTTTGCCGTTGACGGTCTGTATGGCGTCGACGATCACTACCTCGTCGAAATCTATGACAAGATCCATAATTGCCAGGCCTGAAACGTCGCATGCTAGGAGACTGATGTCGCCGGGAGGTGGGTCTGCCTGCAAGGCCTCGATGACTTTGAAGCCCACACCATCGTCGCCGATGATGGGATTGCCTATGCCCAGGACGAGCTTTTTCATCAGGCGGATGTTTCGACCCCGGCAGCCTGCGGTTTGGAGGTGAGGTAGGGTTTAAGCAGCTTGTTGGGCGAAACCACATTGCCGTCGAGGGCTGATGCCTTAATATCGAGTCCAAGTGCAATGGCTATCATCTGAGTTATAGCCAGCACGGGCAAATTGAACTTCTTTTTGAATGTGCTGTTAACGACGGCCTGGTAGACGTCGAGGGCCGTGAAACACAGTGGGCAGGTCGTGGTAACCATGCACTGTGCGCCGTTTTCCTGCGCATTCTGCAATAGCCTGTGGATCAGGTCCAGTGCTATATCCGATTCGGATATAACCAGCGAGCTTCCGCAGCAGCGGGCTTTTAAGGGGAAATTGACCGGCTCAGCGCCCAGGCTGCGGGCCATCTGGTCCAGCCAGTCCGGATATTCGGAGTCATCAAATCCATAGGAGGGCCTCACCTGCTGGCACCCGGCATAGCAGGCAACCTTGAGGCCAGTCAGGGGTCGGACAACCTTGGCGGCCAGGCCGGCCGGGCCGACATCGTTAAACAGTACCTCCACGATATGGCGTATTTTTACGGTGCCGTTGTAAGTAAGGCCGACGGCGGAAAGCGCTTCGCTCACCTTTGCGGCCAGCTTGTGGTCTTCTTTCAGGAGGTCGTTGGCTTCCTGAAGGATGGTGTAGCAGGAGCTGCAGGGCGTGACCAGGTCCAGCCCGGTTTTCTCCGCCTGCGCCAGGGTGCGGGCAGTTATGCCGATAGCCTTGGCCTTGTCCACGCCGGCAAAGGGCGATGATCCGCAGCAGGTCCAGTCTTCCAGCTCGATGAATTCCAGATCTAATGGTTTGGCTATGGCGTGCACCGATTTTTCAACCGGGGCGCCGGTGGCTTCCATGGAGCAGCCGGGATAATAAGCGTAATATCTCATCTGCCGCCTCCTGCCGATAGTTTGTCGATTATAATGCGCAGATCATTCTTGCCCTTGACCTTTTTAGGGGTTAAGGGCATTCGATTGTGGGCCAGTAATTTCAAGGCGGTGGGCAGCATTTTCAGCGCGGCAAAGGGATTGGTCAGCAGGTAATACTTGAACATAAAGCCGAATTCATATATGCGTCCGTTGTTTACAATCGATTCCGCGAATGTCCGGTACATGGTGGTGGTTTTGGTGGGCGGTTTGTAGCCTTCCTTCAGGGCTATGGACTCCAGCCCGTGTACAATGCTGGCCGGCTTAATATCCAGCGGGCAGCGGGCCGTGCACAGATAGCACGAAACGCAGAACCATATGGAGTTGCTTTTAAGCAGTTCATCTTTAAGCCCCGACCTTACCATGGCGATCACTTTACGCGGGGGGTATTCCCAGTGCGTGGCCGTAGTGCAGGAGCCGCTACAGACTCCGCACTGAATGCACTGGTTGATCTTGTCGCATGCCGGCAAGGCGGCAACTTCATCGAGAAAAGTTGTTGGTGCGTTATCGCCCATTTTAACAAATCTCCTTAAATAATTTTAGAGTTCGCAGACCAGTGGCTAGACCAGTATGCCTTCTAGCTCCGCATTTATCTCATCGTTGGTAAAATGCTTGTGCGTTATGGCCATGCTGGGGCAGGCTGCCACACAGGTGCCGCAGCCTTTGCACAGGGCTTCGTTTATGCGTGAGACCTTGTCTTTCTCTATGTACGAGATTGCGTTGTAGGGACACATCATGTTGCAGACCCTGCAGCCGGAGCACCTGGCTTCGTCGATAAAAGCCGTGTCGGCCTCTATTTCCACCTTGCCCTTATTGATCAGCGCCAGCACCCTGGCGGCGGCGGCGGATGCCTGCGCTACCGTATCGGGTAT
>JBEKVW010000131.1:0-3441 GCA_049513695.1 Dehalococcoidia bacterium
CCGAAAACCATGCTCTGAACGATCGCTGCTGTGCCTATAGAATCCGGTATTTGGAATATACGACGGTAATGTTTGGCTCGATGGTTATGCCATGAGCAAAGTACTCCCTCTATACAGCATAGCAACTGCTCCCAAACGTTATCGACGACATTTGGGTATTTTGTTTTTGCAGCAGCTTCGCTTACTACTTGCTTGTAGATACAAACAACATTTTCCAGACTCATGCCTTCTTGGTCTATTTCGAATTTTTTCTTGTTTATGCCAAACATGCTGATGCCAAGCATTTTCAGTAGGCGACAGTGGCATTGAAAGGCAAAATCATCATCCCCTGACGCTATTGCCAACGCTTCTCGTATTTCATCATTCATACCAACATTCAGTACCGTGTCCATCATTCCTGGCATAGATACAGGAGCGCCTGACCGTATCGAAAGCAATAAGGCATTTTGTGGATCACCATATCGCTTTTGACTCGTTGTTTCCAATTCTTTTATGCGGTCCTTTATTTCGTCGAGTAGGTCTCCTTCCAAGAAGCTATGTCCGTTTTGCATAAAGGCATGATAGCTTGGCACAGTGATAACAAAAGCGGGAGGTACTGGTAGGCCCATCTGCCGCATCATGAAGAGACCGGCTCCCTTACCTCCAAGCAAGCCCGGCAAATCAGTATCGATGTTAATAGTATAGCGACCAAACATTATTGTTCTTCCCTAGCAATCCCCAAAGTACATAACAAATCCTCGTGTAGCTCCCGCCATAAGTTATGATACGAGTTAACTGAAGTTCCAACAATAAATTCCAATTGCCCCTCGTCTATTGCACTTATTGCATCACTTAAGTAGGTCAAAAGCCCATTAAATTCACATTCCATTCTATAGTCGTCATTGAACAGATCGCATAACCGATCATGAATTGATAGCAGCCGTTCAATAACCTCAAAATCGTATTCATGATCTTCATGGACATTGAGCGAACCATCAGGCATAATCTGCCACATCGTTAACACTTTTTTAAGATCCGAATCTAGTTCTTTAAATCTGGGCCATATATTGTCCTTTAATGCAGGAAGTAGGTCTTTTCGCTTTTTCTGAAGCGATTCTGTCATATTGAGCTTTCCAAGCTCAGTCAGGCTACGATATCCAGATGCGACCATTTCCACAGCCCCTTCGTCCCTCAAGATATCAAGATTGGACTTAATCTCATTCTCGTCGCGAAATAATGCTCGGCTCGAGAGTAAATTAATCAACCTATTATCTTCAATCAAGCCCTCTAGGCTGATCAGACGTAGAATCGATAGCTTCTGATCGAAGAGAGTATTCATAACCTGCCTGTTCGACCTCACGACACCCTAGGGTCACTGATGTCAAAGTGGGGGGACCAGTTTTTTTTCTCGTGCTTTTTTAACAATATCTGGTTCAGCCCACCATCGCTTCAATCCGAGATCATCAACTACGACTCCAGCCGCATTATATCCTCCGCCTCCTAAGACCATGCCTCCAGGGTATGTGCTGGCTCCGCCTACATAAAGCCCCTTAATTGGAGTTGAATAGTTAGAGCATTCGAAGTTTGGTCTAAAATTACCCATTTGAGTTGGTATGTAGGCGCCATGTTTAAATGATCCCTTGATCATGTTAACCAATTTTTCCTCGATAAAAGTTGGCGGGTATACATATCTGCGGATCATCTTTGCTTTGGCCAGATTTGGTGCATACTCTCGCCATAGTTGCATGAGTGCATCAGCATACGGCTCGGCTTTCTCACTCCAAGAACCGTCTTTCGGTTTGTAGGGCGCCAAACTTTCCCAACGTACGGATGCTGCACCCGGGGTCACATCACCCGGTGCTTGCTGCGGGTCGATGTCAGACATGGTGCTCGTATGACCTGCAACTACCAATTTGCCTTCTTTTATACTTTTGAGATGAGACAGGAAGTCTCCGGAACTCTCGTAACCTATAATTTTGATCAAAGCATCGTCGACTTCTGGGTATTTCTCTACTGCTTTATACACGGGCCGTTCACTCAGAGCAAGGTGGATGCCAAATAGACTATAGGATTCCCATTCCCACTGTTTTGCAGCGTCTGCCAGGGTAGGCCAGCTATTATTACAGACGTCCTCACCGACGAGTTTCAAGAACGTTGTTTGGGGGTCTGTAGTGGTTAATATTGCCCGAGCCTCAAATTTCTGCCCGGTATTAAGTTCTACGCCGTGTGCTGCTCCCCCGGTAGTTACAATTTTGACAACCTCTGCCGCCTCAAGCACTTCGCCACCATTAACCATAAAAGCCTTATGCAGTGCCGAACCTAGCCTGTGGCTACCCCCTTTCATTATCATTACGTTTAGCATTCGATTCAGGTACAAAGGTGCCAGAAATCCTAGTCCACTGTTGTCCGGATCTAATCCCCACATACAAATTAAATGAAGGATAGCGGTCTTTACATGCTCATCAGTAAAACCCCATTCATCCATAATTTCTAATGGTGTTTTTTCTGCATATTCCAATAGTCTTCTGCCGGTCTCAGTCTCACTGAATAAAGCCACTTGATCCATGGGCCCCATGGGGAAAGTATATGTTGCCGGTATCAAGCAATCATTTGCCAGTTGCTCACATTCACGCCAGACCTCTCTAAATCTGGCAGCATCTTTAGTAGAAAATTTTTCTATGGATTTAACACTTTTTTCAACATCACTGTATAGTGTAAGAGCCTTTCCATCTTTAGTAAGTAATGATACCTGGGCTTTAGGCCGCATGTAAGGGGCACCATATTTTTCAAGATTGAGATCAGTGTAGGGTGGCATTACATCTGTCATAAACATGTATACAGCATGCAAATTGAACAGGAACCCCGAAAATATTTCGGTCATTAGCCCCCCACCTGTCTCGTGTCTTCTTTCGATTAAAAGGACTTTCGCTCCGGCCTTAGCTAAATAAGCACCTGCGATCAAACCATTAGGGCCGCCACCGATTACAATGACATCATACCTCTCGTTAGTATTCATATCTCCTCCTACTCAATTATTATATTAGGATCACTATCAATATTACCAAGTATAAATACACAGCGTTTGCATCGTTTTATATAATACAACTTCGTAAAGAACCTGAATACTATAAATTAATTCCCTTGCTGCTCGGATACTGTCGCTTTTGCCTTTCCATCTGAACTTGAAGATGAAAACATATAGGAAAGCACTTGTATCAAAGTGCTGGGTGTCAAGATCTTCTTGGCTAAATCTCTGACATCCTCGGGCGACATGAAGGCCGTGATATGCCATGCAGCCGGCTTAGTTGTTTCTATCCTCATTACCATATTCAGTTCACATGAAGGGTCGTCTTTAAGGCTTTCTTTATTGATTTTTGCGAACTGTAACATTTTAACGTTGGCTACCATAGGTGTTTTACCTAAACCTGTAGATCTGACAAACATATCTCGTTCTCCTTTACA
>JBEKVW010000132.1:0-3423 GCA_049513695.1 Dehalococcoidia bacterium
ATTTTTTGTTTTGTATCTATATATATATTATTAAATGTATAGGCGATCAGCATCTTGGATTCGTCAAAAACAACAGGGATACAGCAGGCGCTATTTTATTGAGGAGGTACCGGGTTGAAGGATTACGATTTCATTGTGGTTGGTTCCGGCTGCGGACTGATAATTGTTGATGAAGCTATTACACATGACTTAAAAGTGGCGTTGGTAGATGAGGGACCGTTGGGAGGCACGTGCCTCAACGTAGGTTGTATTCCGTCCAAAATGCTTACCTGTGTTGCCGACCGGGTAGTGGATTTACAGGAGGCCAGGAAACTTGGCGTCAAGGCCAAAATTACCTCTATCAATTTTCAATCGGTTATGGGACGTATGCAAAGGGTAGTTGAAAATGGCCGGGATCACGTCAGGAAGACTCTGGCCAGGCAGAAAAAGCTGGATTTCTATGAGGGAAGGGGACGCTTTGTAGATGACATGACCATGGAAGTAAACGGGGAGAGAATCAAAGGTAAACGGATATTTTTAGCCTCCGGCTCAAGGACACTGGTGCCTCCCATCAAGGGGCTTGAAACCGTTGATTACCTGACTAACGACTCCGTTTTAAATTTGAAAAAGAGACCCGAGAGCCTGGTGATAATAGGTGGAGGTTACATAGCAGTAGAGCTGGGACATTTCTTTGCCGCCATGGGCACCACGGTTACAATGCTGGAAATGGCGGACAGACTGATACTGTCGGAGGAGCCGGAAATAGCCGACCTTCTGAAAGGGCGGCTGAGCCGGCGGATGCAGGTACGAACCGGCGAACTGGTGCAGGAAATCAGGCCGGGTGTTTCCGGCAAGGGTGTTACTGTTTTCACTCAACTTAAAGCGACCGGGGAGACGAAAGAATATTCCGCGGAGAGAATCTTGCTGGCGGTCGGACGCAGGTCGAATGCAGATACGTTACGGGTGGAAAAAACCGGGGTGCAATTAGATCAACGTGGCTTCATCAAGGTTAACGGCTACATGCAAACGTCGCACCGTCATATTTTCGCAGTCGGCGATGCCAATGGCCAGCAGATGTTCACTCATATCGCTAACAGGGAAGCAGTGCTAGCGGCGGACCATGTGCTGCATGGCACCCGGCAGAAGATGGACTACAGCGCAGCCCCGCATGCCGTTTATTCATATCCTCAAATAGCGTCCGTGGGCATGACGGAGCAACAGGCCCGCCTGGACCACAAAATACTGGTGGGTAAAACTAAATACAGGAGCGTGGCATACGGTGAGGCGCTGCTGGAAAGGCAAGGCTTTGCCAAGGCCATAATAGAGGGGGAGACCGACAAGATACTCGGATTCCATATTATAGGGCCGTATGCTCCGATTTTAATCCAGGAAGTCATCAATGCCATGCAATCAAAAGGGAATGTGCACGAAATATTTGAAGGCATGCATATACATCCGGCGATGACCGAGCTAATACCCACTACCCTCGGTAACACATGAACAAAGGGCACTGTGCCTATATCATTTGCCTGAAGCTTGAGCCTGCTTCAATTCCTTTAGCAGGAAGGCGAATATAAGGATACCAATAGTATCCGCAAGGATCATGGGCAGGGCGATAATACTGACAAGCTTCAATGCATCCTGGAAAGGATGGGCCATGAGGAGCAGGAGACCCATATCCGCCGCCTCCATGAGGAAGGCGAACAGCGTCGGTTTCCAGATGCCTATGTTGCCCTTCCAGAGCATGAAAAGCAGGCCGCCAGCCAGGCCGCTGGTTATGGTGCCGATTGCACAGGGTACCGCTGTAAAACCACCCATGAAATAACGGTGCACCCCACCAATCAATCCCGCTCCAAGTCCCACCCATGGGCCTCCCAGCAGGCCGGCTATCATAGGCCCAAGGTTTCTGATATTAGCAATGGCCCCCGCCGTTTGGATGCCCGTATAAGTCCCGTAAATGGCAAAAAGACCGAATATGACTGCCAGCACCACCTGATCGACGATGCTCAATTTTTTTGACAGCATGCGGTTGAAAAACTTGATATGGAAGAGCAGAAAGAAAACTACTAGTAAAAGGCTGGCCCTTTCAATGAGGGCCCACAGGATACCGAAAATAGATGAGTCCATGATAGCTCCTTTCCCGGAACGGGCATTTAATTAAGGGCTGACTTTGTCTGCGGCGGATATATTCTACACCCCTCAACGGTCAGTTTCTACAGCCTGAAAATAAAGGTCAGATAAAAATATTGTAGAAAGTGATTTACAAAACTGCGCAAAAAGCCCAAATAGCTGCTCATAATTTGTTTTTTAGGGTCAAGCCGGAAGGTCTGGCGGGCCGCACAGTTAAATAAAGATGGAGTACCCGTTCAAGTTCAAATATGCCAATTTATTAAAGTAAATCAGGTATACGGATTAGGGCACTAAGCATTTTAGGGTACGCTTTTGGGTTGCACATTTCTGTAAAAAAATCACGCTCTAAACCGATGTATTGGATATCGGCATATGGTTTACTTTAGTCAAGGTGAAATAAATCCAGGTCGCAGAATTTCCTGCTTGCGCAGTGAAGATAGTCAGAAACTGAATTATTCAAAATGACCGTGCCGGATCCCGGCCGGTTGCCTGGCGGCGGTAGGGCTCCCGCACCTGGTATCGATCACTTTAAAAATGCGTCGAAACCTAGAATATATAAATCAGGAGTACTTTGATGAAAGCGTCACATGCTGCCGTATTCTACGCGATCTTTTTTGTCGTGGTCCTGGTTGTGACAGGGGGCTTTGTATTTAAAAGAACCACGCTGGATGTCTCACCGTTATGGCTAACTCCCCAGGAAGCCAAGAACCTGATCGACAAGACATCCGACGTGGTTATAATTGATCTGTCACGCCATTTCTACGATGACGGACATCTTCCCGGTGCAATTAATTATCCGCGGCGCGTCCTCCCGCATGTGATCTCAAATCTCGATAAAAATAAGACATATATTGTCTATTGCCATTGGACCGGGGCTCCGCTTGCCAGTGCTTATGATCTGAAAGAAGCCGGGTTTAAAAATGTCTATGCACTGGAAGGTAATTATGGCGCATGGGTAGACGCCGGTTACCCGGTCGTGAACTAGGCTATTTTATGAATTTACCTTCTAGAGTAAAAGGCGTTGCGTATCCGGCACGTGGGATCGATGCCTTGGGAGAATAAGAAGTGTCAGAATATTCATACGGTTTTGAAACCAGAGTATCCGAGTACGGTTTATCGGAATCATTGGCGGTCTCTGAAGCGTTTTGCTTGGTATGGCCAAGCATGATTAGCAGGCCCGTAAGATATATGCCCAGGACCATGCCGAAGAATGGGAATATGAATTTCAGGAAGTGGATATGTGCAGCAGAATCGACCTGGAGCCCGATCCAGAAAGCGCCGCCTACGCAACCTGGCATGATCACGAATGTTACG
>JBEKVW010000133.1:0-3388 GCA_049513695.1 Dehalococcoidia bacterium
AGGACCCTCCCTGCCTGCGCCTGGTTGATACGCGTATCCAGGACGGCGCACTTCACTTTATACTGTACTTCAGGAGCTGGGACCTGTGGGGTGGATTCCCCACCAATTTGGGCGGCCTTCAGACGTTGAAGGAATACATGGCCAACGAGATAGGTGTGGGGGATGGGGAGATACACGCCTTCAGCAAGGGCCTTCACCTTTACGAGCATGCCTGGGACTTGGCCAAGATGGTGCTGCGGCTGCCGCTGGAATAGTCCCGGTTTACTTCTTCAGCCGTAGCTTTACGAACATGCCCTTATCTTCGACCCCTATTTCCCTGAAGCCCAGGTTATTATACGACTGCACTTCCTGTATTTTGGCAAAACCGATGGAGGAATGGGCCCTTACGAAATTCAAGACCATGAATGATAAAAATGGGCCGTATCTTCGCTTGAGCTCATTTCTATTTTCCTCGGTCGGTTCGTGTTTGATTTCGTAGATCCAGAGCTCGCCGTTCTCTTTCAGCACGCGGGATACTTCCTTTAAGCACTCTTCCGGGTTTGCCCAGTGATGAAAGCTGAGCGTGGTAATGGCCAGGTCAAAATAGTCCTTTTCGAAAGGGATTTTCTCTGCACTGCCGTACTGAAAACTTGCCCGGTCCGACAGTCCGGCTTTCCGGGCATTCTTACTGGCTATATCAACCATGGCGTGCGATATATCGATGGCATTGACCTCAAGGCCTTTACATTTAGAGGCAATCTTTAGCGGCACAAGCCCTGGCCCCGTGCCTATATCCAGTATCCTGCCCGAAGTACATTTTAAGCAGACCTCCTCTGCCACAGCCTTGTATAAATCTAAAATGAACGGACTGCGGGCAACGATTTTAGAGTAGATCCAGGCCCCTGGACCCGGTATGCTTTCCATTTTAGCCTCCGTTTACTCCAATCAACTACCGTGTTTGTCCAATATTGTTAGCTGCATTGGAGGCCGATTATAACACCAACGTGATAAAACCGGCAACGGAATCTCAGCTTATTTTTGGGGTTTCCCCGAATAATTCCTTCCTGAAATTGGCTGTTTCGAAGGCATCCAGGTCAGATAATTCACTTACATACTCACGGATGACGGGGTCGGACGTAAGCGAATAGGTTGTAATTCCATTATAAAACTGTTCTGTGACGATTCCCAGTTCGATTAACGGCTGTATCTCCCGCGTCAGGAAAGTCCTGGTGATATCCAGGGCGCCGGCAACCGCATCCGGGCAGAGGTGGGCCTGGGGATGGGCCACCAGAAAACACAGCAGTTTGAACTGTATTACGTTGCAATCTATCTGCCTCAGAAAAGCGACCAGGCCGCAATGCTGAAGCCGGTTTGTTTCGAACATTATTGACATAATATTTACACCTCCCTTGGGCATTTGTCCGCCAGTGTTACTTGCCGTGGTTAACGAAATATTAGCAGTGAAGTGTTAATTTTTTATTAATGCAGTTCCGGCCGGTGCTTGCCATGGTGTAAATGTCATGACTTCGCAACAATTTTCGGCGTAATTTTATGAGTTGTTAATGTTGAGGAGGATATTATTAGCATGAATAATTCATTAATTATGGAGGTATTGAAATGAGGTGGACTAATCCGGGTTTAATCAGAGTGATTCTAATCATCGTTTCTACGGCCGTCATAGTCGGCGCGGTAGCTTGCGCATCAGCGCCGGTTACGGCTCCTCCGGCCCAGCAGCAGGTGCCGGCAACTCCGCCGGCAACACCGCCGGTCGCAGCCCCGGCCACAACGCCTTCCGCCGGCACTTATACTATTGGCGTCGCCAACAAAGCCGGCATTGGGGATTATCTGGTCGATTCCAAAGGGATGACGGTATATTATTTCCTGAGGGACACCAACGAAAAAAGCAGCGCCACTGCTGCCATCGTGAAGATATGGCCGGTATTCTATGCTGCAAATGTCATTCCGCAGGCGCCGCTGTTGGCAGGCGACTTTAGAACCATCACCAGGGATGACGGGACGATGCAGACCACCTATTTGGGATGGCCGCTTTATTACTATGCTCAGGACCAGGTGGCAGGCGATACCAAGGGACAGCAGTTTAACAACCTGTGGTTCGTCATTACTTCGACCGGCTTTATGTCGGCGCCTGCGTCTCCACTGCCGGCCCCTCAGCCGCAAACGCCCCAGCAATATACAAATTAAATCTATAAAGACGCCTCGATTGACTCCGGCGCCGCATTTAACGGCGCCGGGGTATTTCCTTTATATTTTTTATACTTGCATACCAGCGAAGGGGCCATGCTGAAATAAATATTGATAGACGGAGGCTATAGCCGGATGGGTGAAAAACTACAAAAGGTTTCCTCTAAAGGACTATGGATTTCGACCCTGGCCGTCCTGGTGCTCATGAGCGTTCAGGCCTGGAGCGGCAACTGGATTACCTTCTTTTTAATTCTGCCGGGAGGGCCAGGTGATCTGAGCGCCCAATTCACTCAAGCTATGGCTGGCTTTGCGGTCTATCATGCCATAATGGGATTTATAATAGGCCTCGGTTCAATTGTAGTCCTGATATTCGCTTTTATTTCTAAGTCGAGCATATATGTGCGTATTTTTGCGATTTTAGGATTAATATTAACGGCCTCAGCCGCCATAGGGGGGATATTGTTTCAGCAGTCCGGTTATCAGGACCGCTGGCCACTGGGCCAGATGGCCGACAGCTTTGTAGGAGCTTATGCCGCATATTTCTTGCAGCTTTTCTTCATGAACAAGACGCCCAATTTGCCCTGGATTAAGAATATAAAACAGGCGTCTTGACACGGCGCTGACCGCGACTGCCGAACCTGCCTCTACTGCTATTAATTTATGTTACTACTGCAGTAGCCCCAATGGGAAGCGTAATCCAGGCATTTACATCTGGACAATCGGACAAAGAATATAATATACAAATTAAATCCACTTCCTGATCCAAGAGAGCCGCATTTGCAAATGATAGATCGACGCTGAAATTTTTACTTGGAGATTTGTTAAAATTACCTTTATTTATGCTAAAATGAATGGTTGTCTGGCTTCTATATTTGTGAAATTTGGCTCTTGTGAAGTCTGATTAAGTAATACTTCTGCCTTTGTTTGTTCACTACTTCCATAATTTTGAATTGAGGGTAAGGCGAGAATATACAGCATCAACAATATTTGAATAACATTAAGACAGCTAAATATTCTCAGTCTTCCGTCCATGCAACTTACCTCCCTAACTGTAGTTGATAAGTAATTGGCGCAGATATAATATTAGATTGCTATTACTGACTAAGCGACCACTATTTCCGATTCTCTAGCCTTTCCAGAGGCACACCGGATGGTACGGTATCAAGTTTGGGGGGAGGAACGGTATCAGATGAGTATGGTTCGGCAG
>JBEKVW010000134.1:0-3347 GCA_049513695.1 Dehalococcoidia bacterium
AGGACCAGGATGGTAAGGATATCAAGCTGTCGGACCAAAAGGGAAAGCGTGTTTTGCTATCCTTCCACCCGCTGGCATGGACACTGGTCTGCACCAACCAGATGCAATCGATCGAAGATAACTGTACTGTCTTCGAGTCTCTTAAAACGCTGCCGCTGGGAATGAGTGTCGACCCAGTACCATCTAAAAAGGCCTGGGCAGACCATCACGGCTGGAAAAAGATACGCCTTCCATCTGATTTCTGGCCGCACGGAGAGGTGGCTTCACTGTTTAATATATTTCGGCAGAAAAACGGGTTCTCCGAAAGAGCTAATATCATAATAGATGAAAATGGCGTTATTACCTTCTTTAAGACGTACCCCCTCAGCCAGCTCCCGGATATTAACGAAGTTATCGATATATTGAAGAGAATGTAACGGTTATCTTTTGTATTATTATCAGAAATCAACAGGTTTCAGGAGGGATAAATGGGAAAGGTATTACTGTTTTTAGTGGCAACGTTAATTCTGGCGGCAGGCTGCATAACGGTATCGGCTCCACCTACGCCTTCGACACCTTCGGCTTCCACCACTTCCAGCCAGCCGGCCATCACTACATTTGAGGCGACTCCATCCAGTCTTTCGGCGGGAGGCTCGGCGACTCTCCAGTGGCAAGTCACCAACGCCAGCACCGTGAGTATCGATCAGGGAATTGGCGCGGTTGCGCTGTCAGGCAACCGGTCCATAACCCCGGGATCTACAACCACCTACAAATTGACGGCCACAAACCAGTACGGGAGCTCAACCGCGACGACCCAGGTATCCGTAACAGCAGCTTCACCCTCCGCCGGTTCTATCTTTAATCTACCTTATGTGGCGGTTTTCACGGTCCAGCCGGCCAATACCATCGCTGATTATCCCATCCTGCTAACCTGGGATGTACGAAATGCCTTTGATGTAGTCATTGAACCAGGCTTGAGTATCATTCCGGTACAAGGCTCAAGCCAGCTTACTGCACCGCGTTTCACTACCACGTATAAACTTACAGCCACTAATGACCAGGGCTCCATTCTGGCCACTACGACGGTGACGGTATCCGGCGTATTGCCCGCAATAGAGACCCCGGTTATAAACTATTTCACGGCTAACCCATATGTGATCCACAAGGGTGATAAGGCTACACTCTCCTGGCAGACGGTGGGCGGATCTGCAGTAACTATAGATAAAGAACTCGGTACGGTTTCAGGCGAGGGGACTGCCCAGGTTTCACCCGACCAGACCACCACCTACACCATGATTGTCACCGGCCCTGCGGGGGCACAATATCAAACGGTGACGGTGAATGTAAAGTGATATAGGCTTGGCAAACTGGCCACAGTGAAGGCTTAGCCCTGCAAACCCAGTTTCCTGAGTTCCTGGAAACCTTTGTTGATCTCAGTGAAGATTTCTGTGCGGTCTGAGCGGAATTTTCTGCGCACCTGCCGGGCTTTGGTCCATTGGTCAAAGACAGCCAACCTTAAATAACGCACTTTCCCCCGGCTATTGATAATTTTGCGTCTTTCCAGCGTTCCCCCGAGTTTAATTATCCCCCGCTCCATGGCAGTATCCCGCCCTGGATCGCAATCAGTCCACCTGCCCAACCACACCTCGCAGTCCACATGGTCACGTTCTTCTCCCAGTTCCTTTAAGCGCTGCGCTTTTCCCTCTAATTTACCCAACTGGTTCCATAGTACGGCTTCCGCCTTTATCCCGTATATACGGTATCTGGCTGGTATTCCGATCGACCTCAACATGGCGATCAGTAAATTGGTCTTACCGGAACACATTCCCCAGCCTTTTCTCAATGTCTCAGAGGCCTTCAGGTCCCAGTCATCGAGTCCGTAGGGCAATTCTTTAACGAAATCAAAGATCCTCTGGAACCTCTCTTTTCGGCTTCGGCAGTTGGCAACCAGGTCCTGTGCTGTGAGTTTGATCGCTATGCTGCTGTCAAAATCGCAAAGCTCGCTCGCCACCAGGTATTTTTGCCTGTTAAAAGCCACAATCAGCCTGACCTGATCTCAATGATTTTATGTCTGCTGGTAAGTCCTGAGACAATCCTGACCGAAGTCTTAGCAACCTTGAAATGTTTGGCAAGCAAATTTATCACTGCCTCGTTTGCTTTATTGTCCTGGGGAAGCGCCCTCACCCTGACTACATATTCATCTCCCTGTATAATCACTTCATCCTTCGGCGCATGTGGCGAGACCCTTACCTTTAGTCTTATCTGAGCACCTCGCTCCATAGTTCGCCGTGGTTGCCTCTGGTCGATGCTCTTAACATCAGGTTCTTCACTTCTTTGGCCTGATCAAGCAACCTTGCTTTTAAAATTTTATTGGTTAGATCTTCTCCGCTTTTTGCATACGCCCGGATATAGTTATCCGTCAGCCCGGCATAAATACCCGAACCGCGCCTTGTTTCATTCTCCCATAGGACATCTCTGATTTGCCCGATGAAATGCCCGGCAAATTCATCGGCGCTATGGGCAGCCAGTTTCATCATTTGAAGGCTTCTCTCTTTTTTCAACTGCTCTCCTACTTTTCCCGGCATTTTGGCCGCTAGCGTGCCCTGTCTGGCCGAATAAACAAACACATGCATGGCGGCAAATCCTGCATTTTTACAGAAATCATAGCTTTCCAGGAACTCTGCATCGCTTTCACCCGGGAATCCGGCGATTATGTCGGTGGTAATCGATGCATCAGGCATTATACCAAGTATCTTATCCACAGTCTTTTTATATTGCGCTGTGTCGTAGTTGCGGCGCATCCTTTTCAAAACGCTATCGCTGCCACTCTGTAAAGCTAAATGAAAATGGCGCGATAACCTACTGTCTTTCCACAGGCTAAGCAATTGAGGGCTGACGCCCTGAGGCTGAAGAGACGAAAGATGTAGCCTTTTGATGTCCGTTTCCTTCAAAATGCGTTGAATTAAGCCGCTCAGCTTGAGGCTGTTATCATTATAAGCGCCGATCTCGGTACCGGTGAGCACGACTTCCCCATATCTGGCGGCTACCCTTTCCCTGATTTCTGTTATTACTTCATTCGCATCCAGACTGAAAATGTTAGAACGTACATATGGAACGATACAATAGGAGCAGAAGTTATTGCATCCATCCTGAATTTTGATGAAGCTGCGCACCCTTCCAGCACTCGATAAGGTATCCCATCCATGCCCACTATTTAGCGACCCTTTTATTTTCGATGCCATCATATCCGGAAGAGACATTTTATCCCTATTGCCGATCACCAAGTCGGCTCCGCAATCTAACAGGTCTTGGTAAGCACTCTCAGCATAACAGCCCGTAACTACGATAAAAGCTTGTGGATTGTGCCG
>JBEKVW010000135.1:0-3141 GCA_049513695.1 Dehalococcoidia bacterium
TTTATAAAGCTTACAGGTCGCGACAGCGCGGCTATGGAGGGGCAGGCATTGGGCTGGCCCTGGTCAAGAACTATGTGGAACTGCACGGTGGTAGGGTGTGGGTGGAAAGCCAGATGGGCAACGGAAGCACCTTCTACTTTACGGTGCCGGTTTTCCCGTAATATCCAGGTTGCTCCAATTATCTTACTATCTTAGCTGGAAAGGTCTTTCTTGATTTGCTCGAACTGCTCTTTGGCGATCTCACCTTTGGCATAGCGGGCCTTGGCTATATCCAGGGCGCTTTGGGTTGTGCCTTCTGTTCCTTTGCGTTCAGTACCTCTTCTAACGGCCCAGACTATCAGCCAGATAATAGCTCCCCAGAACAGGATAAACAATAGGAAACCAACCGTCATTCCCAGCCATCCGTCACCAAACATATAACCCATCATCAGAGTCCTCCTCTGGATTAAATATTAATTTCCAATTTATATTTTAGTGCGGGTTTGGCTAAAGTGGAAACACGGGCTATTTGCAGAGGGGATCACCTCTTTTTCACGATCGGGATTACCACGGGCATAAGGATAATCATGGATAGAATAAAAACCCAGGCCGCGCCCCCGAACCTGTCAACATTGGAATATTTTGCGGAAAGCGTGGCAACTATGAAAATCCCGGCTGCCAGCAGCGATATCCCCGTATAGATTAAAGCGCTTATTAAATCTGAATTTTTCATCTTGTTTCCCTTTAAAAAACTTAGCCTGCCGGCAAGCTCTGAAACCCGGAAACCAAATCCGGCTGCCGGTGGCGTTTTACCGGTGGAATATAGCCTCGCATACGCAGCGTATTTAATGTGACTGATAATGAACTGGTTGCCATGAGGAGTGCTGCCAGCTCCGGGCTGACAAGTTGTGCTACGAAGGGATATAAAACGCCCATGCCAAAGGGGATAGCCAGCGTATTATAGCCGAAGGCCCAGACCAAATTTTCCTTTATTTTTCGCAAGGTGGCTTTGGCAACCTGGATACCTGCTACCACGTCCAGCAGGTCATCCTTGACCAGTATTACATTTCCTGTTTCCTTGGCAACATCTGTGCCTGACCCGATTGCGATGCCGGCATCTGCCTGGGCTAGCGCGGGGGCGTCATTAATGCCGTCTCCTACCATGGCAACGATCTTACCTTCTGCCTGCAGCTTCCCGACCTCCTTGGCTTTATCCTCCGGCAGCACTTCAGATAAAACGCGGTCGATACCGACCTGTCGGGCGATCGCTTCAGCTGTACGCCGGTTATCCCCTGTAATCATTATCACTTCGATCCCCATGCGCTGCAGTTCATTTATTGCCTGAACGGAGGTGTCTTTGAGCGTATCTGCTACCGCTGCTATACCCGAAGCTGTGCCATTAATAGCGAGAAACATCACAGTCTTGCCCTCATATTCCAGGCGTTCTGCTTCCGGCAGCAGGTTTTCCATGGCGATATTCTGTTCCAGCATGAGCCGGCGGTTTCCCAGCAGCAAACTGCGCCCGCCAAGCGTGGCAGATACGCCCTGCCCGGGAATTGCCTCGAAATCGTCGGCGTCTTCCACTTCAATGCCTTTTGCCCGTGCTCCGGATAGGATCGCAGACCCCAGCGGGTGCTCAGAATTCTTTTCAGCTACGGCTGCCATATGTAGGACCTCTTTATCGTTGCCGTCCAAAGCAACCACATCGGTTAACGACGGCTCCCCTTTAGTCAAAGTACCGGTTTTATCGAAGATAACGGCCTGAAGCCGTGCTGTGGTCTCCATGGCATCTGCGCCTTTAAAGAGGATACCGTATTCGGCTCCCTTCCCCGTGCCGGCCATGATTGCACTGGGTGTTGCCAGTCCCAGTGCGCAGGGACAGGATATGACCAGCACCGTGACCGAAACCAGCAGTGAAAAACCAAATGCGCCGACCAGTGAAAGCGAGTAGGGTGTCAACATCATACGGCTTGCTGGTGTGAACCATAGCGAGAAACCTATGAAGAACCAGAACAAAAATGTTATCAGAGAAAGTATATGTACCCCTAGGATGAACCTGCCAGCCACTTTATCGGCGATTTTCTGAATCGGCGCCTTGGTGGTTTGAGCGTCCTCCACCAGCTTGATGATCTGAGATAGGGCCGTATCCTTTCCTATTCTGGTAGCGCGGAATTTGAAGGCGCCTGTCTTATTGATCGTGCCGCCGATGACTTCATCGCCCGCCCCTTTTTCCACCGGTATGCTTTCGCCCGTGATCATAGACTGGTCTATGGATGAATAGCCCTCAGTGACTGTGCCATCGACAGGCAGGGCTTCGCCGGGACGTACCACGATTATCTCATCCAGTTGAACGTCCTCGGCTGGTATCTCAACCTCCTGATTATCACGAATTACGCACGCCCGTCTGGGCTGTAACTCCATGAGACGCCGGATGGCCTCCGATGTCTTGCCGCGGGTGACCGCCTCGAGGTAACGGCCGAGGATGATAAATGCCGTTAGCAGGGTCGCGGCCTCATAAAAAGTGGCGTCTTTGCCGCCGAATCCGGCATCGGGCCAGAATGTATTGATGATAGCAATACCATAGGCCGCGCCGATACCTGTGGCATAAAGGAGGTTCATGTCGGTGACCCCGTGGCGAAGTCCGTTCCAACTGTTGATGAAGAACTGCCGCGCGGGGCCAAACACGATCGGGGTGGTCAGGAAAAACAGCACTACCTTATTGTTCAGCCACACCGGTATGAACGCTGGGAAAATCCAGTAAGGCTGCAACATGCCGATCATGACAATGATGCCCAGCGTACCTGAAATAATTAGATTAATAAGCTGGCGACGTATTTCTTTTTGCCGTGTATCCCTTTCCCTGTCCAGCGCTTCCTGGCCCTCAACCCTCTCTATTACATCATAGCCAAGCTCGTGTATGGTATCACGTATTTCCTCAACGGAAGTGATATCGGGAACATAATCAATGCCGGCACTGCCCGCTGCAAAATTCACCACTACCTTTCCCACGCCGGGCAATGAGCCTACCGCCGTCTCGATATTGGATGCACAGGCCTGGCAGCTCATGCCGCCGATTTTTAGCTGCATATTATCCAAGACTACCTCATAACCTACATCGGAGACGGCCTTCTCCATATCTTCCAGGGTTACTTTATCAGGGTC
>JBEKVW010000136.1:0-3079 GCA_049513695.1 Dehalococcoidia bacterium
TGTAGCCGGCGGCATTCTCGTCATCACCGGCGCATATTCCTTCCGCCGTTACTGGTCGTGGGAGCGTACCGTATTGGCCCTGGCGATGTTCAACCTGATCTTCATTCCGGTAGCCGTTTTATCCCACCCGAACTGGGGCGCCGTTGCACACTCGTTCTTTACTTTCAGCCCATTGCCCGGGGGATTAAACACAACTATGATCCTGATATTGCTCTCAGACATTGGCGCCACAATTACCCCATGGATGCTTTTCTTTCAGCAAAGCGCAGTGGCTGACAAGGGATTGTCAATGCACGACGTAAATCAGGGAAGGATGGACACGGCCCTTGGCGCGCTTTTGGCAGCCGTTGCCGCCATCGCCACCATTATTGCTACTGCACCGTTGTTTGTACATCACATGGACGCAAGTCAGTTTGGAGCAGCCCAGTTTGCTCAAGCCCTAGTTCCTTACGTGGGGCATTTTGGCAGTGCCATGTTCGCTTTGGGCATCTTGGAGGCCGGGTTAGTGGCGGCTACCACGATCTCCACGTCCTCGGCATATGCCTACGGTGAAGTGCGAAGGCAGGCCCACAGCCTGAACAAATTGTTTCAGGAAGCCAAACCGTTTTACGGCATATTGTTTGGAGTCCTGTTGGTCGCAGGCGGGGTGGTAGCGATTCCGGGTTTCCCACTGGAATACATCGTGCTGGTAGTTAATGTTCTTGCTGTATTGACCATGCCGCCGGCTATTGCTTTTTTGTTGCTGCTCGTGAACGACAAAGAGGTTATGGGTGAGCACAAGAACACCTGGTTGCTAAATACACTGGGAATCGGAGTTGCCGTATTTGTCTCCCTGGCCGGGTTGCTTTACGCCTTGAGCGTCATCTTTCCGAGCTTATTTCAATAGACATTATCTTAAGGAGGGTTCATCGTGGATACTGTAAAATCGTTACAACCAGCCGAGGATCATAAAGTAATCCTCTCGGAGTTAAGCCTCAAACCGCAACTGGTTAAAAACGTTCTTCAAGAATATAAGGAAAGTCAAAAAAGGATGCAACACTTAAGCGAGCGAAAACTTGGTCTCGGGTTAAAAATATTCATGTGGGGGCTACGATTCTATGTTATCTTCATGGTCGTCGTTGTGGCGATTAACGTTTCCCAATCGATACATTAAGGATAGTTGTCCTAAAAGTCGGTGATAGTCCTCGCAGTAAGGCACTTCCGCCCGCTCCCTGAAGAAGGCCGCACGGGGGTAGATGTCGAGGTGGATGTCTCTTTAGGTAAGACTTCCGAGATCATAGTGGAGGAATTGGGTGAAAGAGGATTGTCCAGATGGGTCGTTTCAAGCTTTCTAACTGTACCCATCTTGTTCCTGGCAGGAAGCGCTGAAAGGCATAGCGAGGAAGTATTTACCCATTAATGTCAATCATTTTAACGATAGGTATGCCTCTTTACAACTTTCATTTCAAGCTGAAGGCCATGGTTGGAAGTCGCTCGAACTATGGGATCACTTTTATTTATGGCAAAAACCGTGCCATGCGCCTGCAATCATCTCGCACCAGCAATCTACATAACGAGTTGGTAATTTGAAGTGTTTTGATAAAAATGTGGTTTAATTCTGCCATGGCTTAGCTGTTTATTGTTTCGCGATTCCCTGATACGGTAAATTCACTTCTATTGGCGGTACCGTTAGGAAGCGATCCTCAACCAATGGCTCCAGCCTTTCAGTAAGGTATCTTTCCACCCCATCACGGTACCGAGCATCTACTGTTGCCCATGTCACACGTAACGGACCGCTATTTGTATATTGTAAAACTGCCTTATTTTTTCTGTGCACATTCAATCTATCTCTCACAACTCCTTGCCCAACCCGGACAACCCGTGGATTCCTGCCACCATGCCAAATTATGTACACGCCTTCTATGCTGTCTAAGTATGGGTGAGTAAGGTCTATGTTAATCAGGCTACCCCAAACATCACCTTGGCACTTAGTCCAAATTAAATTTAATGTCATATAATAATCTCCTCTCTATTAATATCATTATACCACATATAGCCACCACGCTCCCGAAAGAGGCAGGGCTGTTCCAGGGTACATAACTCAAGGTTTATATCCTTCCACTCAAGGCCCATGATCTCCCCCCGGCGCAGGCCGGCCCCCGGGGCCAGATCTACAATTACCTGATATTTGAGCAGGGCATGCTCCAGGGCATCCAGGAGAGCTAACATCTGATCTTCATCATAGCATTTTGCCGGATTCTTCTTTGCCTTTATTGGCGTTTCGTATGGGAGTGCTTTGAAGACCTGCGTGTGCGTTATGGCGATCAGGGCGATCGTGCCAATATAGACGCCGTCTGCACCAAGGGCAAAGGCTTTCAGGAAGTCCCCCGGCGATTCCAGACCGCCTCCGGCCAGCAGGGAAACACGGTCGCGCACATTTTCGTGGTCCAGAAAACGGGATGCCCGGCAGAATGCTAGCGGCAGGCCGAAGTTATCCATCAGGGCTGCAGGTGCGCTGTTAGAGCCGGAATGGTGCGAACGTCAAGGGCGATCACATCCACTTCCGCATTCAGTGCCATAGCCAGGTCGCGCTCGAGATACTTGCCGCAGAACATCCGCCGATTCCAACTGCTTATAACGAATATTATCCGAACTTAAAATTGAACAAAAAAATACTGTATCCCTTGTACGCCAACGGATACAGCCTCTACCCTATTTATTTTAATCCCCCATTAGTAATAATTATGTTAACTAACAGATGGACCGGGGATCCCAGGTTCCAAGCTCATCGATGGCGGCCCTCCTCCTTTTCGGCAGTCATAATTATTATTCCAAAGAACTTACCTCCCTGCAATGCGCAGTGCGTAAGAGTTCTTACCTGCCCCGCAAGCTCTCCACGGCCCTTTTAGCCCAGAGCGAATCGGACATTATTGCCCGGCCCACACCGATAAGGTCTGCCTTACCTTCCTGCAGCAGTTGATCGGCGATCTTGGCATCCTTGATGCCGCCGGTCAGAATGACCGGGATGCTGACCACCTGCTTTAAGGCTTCGGTCAGAGGAGCGAAATTACCGGCGCCCGCCAAAGCGGGCTCCCGGCTT
>JBEKVW010000137.1:0-2894 GCA_049513695.1 Dehalococcoidia bacterium
CGCCCGTTTTCTGCTTTATTAATTCTGTCAACACGTGATACAGTCCATTTATACCTTCGTCATTGTGTCTTGAGGCAATCGTCCCGAATACCAGCATATCTTCCAGCGCGCCCTCGAACTGATTACGCGCACGGCGCAGTTGCCTGCGTACATCTCGCAAAGCGTCCTCCGATCCTTTGCGGTCGAACTTGTTTAGTACTATGATATCCCCGAAATCGAGCATGTCTATTTTTTCCAGCTGCGAGGGGGCTCCGTATTCGGAAGTCATAACGTAAAGGCAAATGTCCGATATATCCACTACCGCAGTATTACCCTGCCCTATACCGGCCGTTTCCACCAGTATCAAATCGTATCCTGCCGTCTTTACGATTGCGATGGCATCCTGGATAACATCCGGCAGCTCAGTTTTCGAACCCCGCGTGGCCAGAGAGCGCATATAAACGCCGTCCCCATACACATTGTTCATGCGGATGCGGTCGCCAAGCAATGCCCCTCCCGTACGTCTTTTTGAAGGATCCGCAGAAAGGATTGCCACAGTTTTACCCGGATTGTCACGCCGAAAACGCAGAACGAGTTCGTCCAGCAGGGAGCTTTTTCCGGCGCCGCCTGTTCCAGTAATACCGATAACCGGAGCCTTACTTTGCTTCGCCTTTTCGTATATGGTCGGAGCCAATTTTTTCCAGGGTTGTACTCCCATCTCTGCCAGCGTAATCATACGGGCGACACTGACAGCCTGCCTTTTCTCCAGGTTTCCCAACTCAGGTATCTCGGCGCCACGCTTCGACTTATCATGGTGCGAATCGATATTTATCGTGTGGAAATCGGAGCGCTGAAGCAAATCATCGATCATCCCGGTCAGCCCGATCTTTCTGCCGTCCTCGGGATCATAGATACGCTCTATGCCGTATTCCTGTAATTCCTTGATTTCGCCGGGCCTGATGACACCTCCACCACCACCGAATATACGTATGTGACCGGCTCCTCTTTCCGCCAGGATATCGTGCATGTACTTGAAATACTCCATGTGGCCGCCTTGATATGATGATACGGCCACCGCCTGCACATCTTCCTGTATAGCAGCCTCCACAATCTCGTAGACCGAGCGGCTGTGCCCGAGATGTATTACCTCTGCACCGCCCGATTGGATTAACCTGCGCATTATATTTATGGCCGCATCATGACCATCGAATAGGCTGGTTGCCGTTGCCACTCTCACCTGATGCTTCAGTTCATAGCGGCCACTCCTGTTTTCACCCATAACTGCCTCTTCTATCAATGATACAAATTACGACTGGCAAATTCACCCTATTTTACGATAAAACACTCTGGAATGGAAAATATTTCCACATATGATGAAACTTGTGTGACTATTCTCCCTGAAAAAATAGTCCGGGCCGCCTGAGCAGCAGCCCGGACCGAAAGATCAACAACTTAGAATACTAGCTTCAGATTATTTCATCCTCGGCAGGCCAAGGCCATACCAGGCGATAATATTACGCTGAATCTCATTGGTTCCCATGGAGACTATGGGCACAAAGCAGGTCTGGTACATAGATTCCCAGACTCCGTGCATCTTGGCAAACTCGGAATGGCTGACCTGCCCGTACGGGCCAAGCAGGTCGGTGGAAATCTGGGCCATCTTTTCCATCAGTTCGCTGGAGAATACTTTCACGGCGGCAGCGTCCATCAGCCCCATTTCATGGCGGCTCTGCTGATCAGCTATATGCAGCGCCAGGGTGCGGACAGCCTCGAGTCCGGTGGCCAGGTCGGCGATGCGGTTCCTGATTACAGGGTCTTTGGAAAGAGGTACGCCGTTCCGCTTGGTCTCATTGCAGTAAGCAACCAGGAGCTCGATGGCGCTTAACATGCCGTAAACCAGGCCGATATTAGACCTTTCAAAACCGGCCAGCACGTTGACCACCGCCCAGCCTCCTCCATCTTTCCCTACTATCTGATTAGCAGGGATGTGCACGTCATCCATATAAACCTCGTTGTATATATGAGAGCCATCCATGTAGGGTATGCCTTTTACAGTGATACCCGGAGATTTCATATCGCACAAAAGAAATGTAAGGTTCTTGTGTTTAGGCGCCTGCGGGTCATTCCTGTATACACCGAATGCCCAGTCCGCCCTGTGCGCGCTCGTGTTCCAGGTTTTCTGGCCGTTCACGATATATTCGTCGCCTTTCTTGATGGCGGTGGTAGTCAAGCCGGCCAGGTCCGAACCAGCGTTGGGCTCACTCCAGAGCTCACACCACATTATTTCACCTGAGGCAACTCCGGGGAGGAATTTCTTCTTGATTTCTTCGCTGCCGGCCGCCAGAAGGGTTGGCGCCAACATAGCTACGCCGAATTCATCAACACCGGGTAAACCAAAGTATCCGACAGCTTCGCTGAACATTACCTTATCCATCATATCGCCGGCGCCGCCATATTCAGCCGGCCATCCAAAAGTTAACCATCCGCGCTTGCCATACTCTCTGGCACAATATCGATGAAAATCCCAACATTCATCGATGTGGTTTTTAGATTCGATGCCGCTGTATGAAGCAGGCTTTTTGTCAAAGAGTTCTTTGCATACCCTGTAGAACTCTTTCTTTCGAGCATCTTGCTCAGGGGTCAATCTGAAATCCATGATTTAACTCCTTTTTTGTTACTTGGTTTGGCCGGGATCGATAGCTTACAAACAGCTTCGGATTTAGCTACTGAAGCGTCCGAACAAATTCACATTATAGCATAAATCGATTTTATGCTAAACGCCTCATTTTTAATCTAGTTGCCTGTAAAAAGCCCGATATCTAGGCAAGTATTATAATTATATAAACCACAGGTCACAGGCGAAGAAAAGGAGGTAGAAAATTGGCTGAGCATATTATAGAACATGAAGTGGGTAT
>JBEKVW010000138.1:0-2867 GCA_049513695.1 Dehalococcoidia bacterium
AACCGTTCCCCTGCGCCGGAGGGGCAAAACTCAGGCTGGCTGTATAGTCACCGCGTCCGGGCGCACCTGCCGAGGCCATGACATGACTCTCCACCAGAACATGACCATCCGCTGTCACCAGGCGCAAATTTACTACGGCCTCGAAGACCATGGCTGAACCGGTCACCTTCAACGGGCTGCTGATCCTCGTTCCAGGCTGCGGAGAAGTCACCCAGATGACCGGCTCTCGGACTATCGAGGGAGTTGAGATGTCTCTGGTGAAGGGCTGCTCATAGAGGCCGACGTGCCCCCACCAATCTCTGGAGCGCTGGTCCAGGGTTCCTTCAACTGTAAAAGAGACCTTTTGCACGTCTGGAAACTCGGTCAGCGTGTAGACGATGCTCTGGATGCCGAGGGCCTCGAGGGCGGCGCCGGCGTTGGCGTTCAACACATCCCTGGAGAAGTCCACGGTGGCCAAACCATTAGCGGTCTTGACGCTGAGCACCCTGGTATCCTTCGGTAATATACGGAACGCCCCTGAAGTTTGCGGGTTTCCCCCGATCAG
The DNA here is from genome assembly GCA_049513695.1 of Dehalococcoidia bacterium. Lineage (GTDB taxonomy): Bacteria > Chloroflexota > Dehalococcoidia > GIF9 > UBA5629 > UBA1162. The sequence continues at coordinate 545 of JBEKVW010000138.1, forward strand.
TTCCTCCACCGCCGCCAGCTTCGGGTCAGCAGCAGCGCCGGTAGGGAGTTGCACCATGTGCACCTCCCGAACCAGATAGGCATCGGTTTGCGTTAGCTTGGGGTAATATACTACCAGGGCCAAAACAGACTGGGCGGGGCCTGGCGGCGGTGCTGGCCTGTAACCAGCCTGTTTGCCGGCGCAGCCTGCCGGCAGAGCCAGGATGCACATCACCATGATGGTCAATGCAGCACGCAGTTGACTTTTCAAACGACACCCCCCTGCCTTCCGCTTTAAAATGTCCGGTTGGGATCCAGCTCCGCAGCCGTAAAGCTGATCGGGCCGATGACGTTTGCCGCGCTCCCGCCCAGGGGGAGTTCGCTATCCAGCGCCAAACCCATGGGGGTATCTAGCTCAGCGCTGATGGCCGGGCCTCCGTCTCCACTGTAGCCTGAGGCGCCATTGCCGGCCACGGTGGTAATCGTACCTGGTGCCATTGCGAGGGCGACAGGGCTGCGACCGATCAGGATAACCCCGAGCGCCATGCACATAAGTATCAGCACTATAATGGACGAAAATAGCTTTTCTGCAAGAGTTCTTGCCTTCATCTTCGTAGCAGAACCTTCCTCGCCAAATGTTGAATAGGCCGTGGTTTAGTATTTATCCCAGCGCTCATGGCCCTGTGCCGATGCTGATAATCTTCCAAGGCGCATCCTTGGTGCTCTTTCCGACATATACGAACCTTATCTGATCAGGATTGTTTGGAGGTTCACGAGGATGGCTTGCTATACAACCCTGCATTGCTCTTGGGCCTGAAGAACAGCAAGTACACTATCTCCAAAATCCCAACGGTATTTAGAATAAGCATAACCACATACCAGGCAGTTTGAGTGTTGCGGGCAGAATGCCATAAGGCAATTCCTTTCCAGATAAGACTCCAGACGATTAATATGCCCAGCAGCCAGACGTTAAGGTGAGAAAGTGCATACATAGCTTTATGCCTCCTTGGACATGTTAACCCCGTTATCTAGACTAAATTAGAGGAAATTCAGCAATATAAGGGATTTCCTCTTCTTTCGTCTGTAAATAAGGCTCCGCCGGATTTACATTATTGCGTGCGAGCGCAAGCTCATGAGGGTTTCTATGGGGTTTCAATTTGTTAAACTATTCGTTAAAAAATATTGTATTCCTTCCGCGTCACCCAGTTTTGGGCAGAATACAAAGCCGCATAGCAATTCTCGTGCTAGCGGCTCGATCTATCTTTGGTCACAAATAAAATATTAATTTGCCTATTTTATATTTTGGGCAGTATTTAAATTGAGGTGTATGAGTAAAATGAATGAGTTTGATTGGAAAGCATTAAAATGGGACAATGATCCGATGACTATTGAAAGAGCAAAAAGGGTTGCTGATGTAATTGAGAAATATGTTTCCCTATCGAAAGATATGAATGCATATGAATATGGTTGTGGAACTAGCTTATTGAGTTTTAATCTATTTCCATATTTAAAAAGCATTAGATTAGCTGATAGTTCGGAAGGAATGCTTAAAATATTAGAAGAAAAGATAAAGAAAAACAATATTGACAATATGACAATAGAGAAGATTGATCTTACTGTGGAGTCGCCTTCTAATCTTGAGGCTCATGATATCATATATACACTTATGACTTTGCACCATATCCCTGATACAGACGCAATACTGAAACTTTTCTATAAGATACTTAAAAAACCAGGTTATCTATGTATCGCTGACTTGGATAGGGAAGATGGATCATTTCATGGTGAGGGGTTTATAGGACATAATGGGTTTGATCGAGAAGATTTATCCAAAAAGCTTGAAAGCATTGGATTCATGAATATAAAGAGTGAGATTTGTTTTCAGATACCCAAGAAGCATGGAGATACTGTAGTGAAGTTATATCCACTTTTTGTTATGGTAGCACAAAAGCTATAGTTTGAAAGCTTACCGTCCGTGGCCTGCCGGGGTAAAGTCTGGACAAACTGGGGTCGTGTGAGTATTTTTAGGGTGTGGCGGATGAACGGGATGGCTGGCGTAACAGTGCGTCATCACGAATAATGGGAGATGATTTTTGTGGAGTTACAGGAGGCAATAGCAAAAAGACGAACCTAAGGGATTTTTCTTGAAGCTGCTGGAGTGGATGTCCTGGACGTATCGGGTGGCTTTAGCGGATTCCCCGAGACAGGCGAGCAGGGATATTTCGCTCCTCTGACCGAAGCCTTAAAGCAGGTGGTCAGCATCCCGGTCATTCTGACCGGCGGCATCAAGGATGCCAAGATCGCCGATCAACTGCTGCAGGAAGGTAAGGCAGACCTTATCGGTG
>JBEKVW010000139.1:0-2734 GCA_049513695.1 Dehalococcoidia bacterium
GCGGAGCCTGTCGCAGAGGTCTTCAACAAGAAGCCTGGCTTCCGGATTTGCCCGGGGAACATTGGCAAGTGAATCCGGCAGAACTTCCGAGAGATCGAATGCAAATTCACTGAAAAGAACGTAACGCCACAACTCGTCGGCGATTGATGCCCATGTCCTACCCCTGGTAATTAATTTTAAGTTCAGTGTGGCCCGAAACAATTCCCTGGCTTCAGAGATCCATCCATCCTGCCCCATAAGGACTCTCTCCTGCAATTCAGAGGGGGCCATCAACACAAAGAGAATGTCCCGGCCCGATTCCGCCCTCAGCAGCGCTTGTAGGCACGGCCACCCGGTACCTACGCTAACAGCATCGATCACCGCAAATTGTGGGTTGGAATTTTCGCTGAAAATGCGCCGAATTTGGGTGGCATGATCGGGCTTGGCTGTCAGACAAAGATTTAGATACTCGTCGTTGTCGCCATCCGGGAACATGCTGCCGCAAACCGCATAGAGAGCAAACGGATCTCGCTGTTTCTCCTCGTCGGTCAGAGGGTGTCTGCCGGGGACGTAAACAATCATCCCCTTGAGCTGTGGGCTGGGTCGACCGAGTTCCTTTAGCGCCTGCAATGCGGCATCCCGGCTTTCAATGCTGCTCTCGCTGGCATCGACGATCCGGATTTCGTCGGTTGCCAGCTCAAGAGATAATTCCCGGTAGCGGCGTTCAGGGTCATAAACCACCAAAACCCCGTTTTGACTCATGCGATCTTTCAATCTGCCCTGAATAAAGTCCTTAATAGTGCTCATCGAATAGTCCCCACCCTACTGTTTCTTCCCGCGGCTACCGCCGCCTCTTTTTCGGTTCGACAGCTTGCTCTTCGTACAGTTCCTCCAAATCGTGCGCTATCGCAAGCGACTTATCGCGTTTGCACTTCTCCTGCACACGCTTGGGCCAAATGCAGTATGCCAGATGAGCCCAGTCATAGTCGCCTCTCTGCAGTTTATCCCAGGTTTCTTTTAGCGTCCTCTGCCATGGAGTATACCGAAAGAGCTTCCATAAGGGCGAGGCCGTAATCTGAACACCATCATTCAGGTTTGGCTTCCAGAAGGAGGCGATGCGCAAGAGTTCGTCACGGAAATCCTTCAGTTCCAGTTCCAGATCGCTCAGGCGCTCCAGTTCCTTTTCCTCCGCACTGCTGCGGCTGTACTTCTGGCGAAGTTGGCTGGCTGACTCGGCCACTTCTTTCAGTTTAGGCTCGACGAAGTCGTTGACACAGGTATAGAGCGTCTGGTCAGTCAGGCGGTGGTAGTAGAGCCAAAGGGTATATGACCCTGATGCTGTAGACAAAGGCCAATAAATCGGTGCCTGGCGGCGGCTCTTAGAGTATTGTTTGAAGTGGTATGCAAAGAAATTACCAGGTTTGCTGAAGTAATCCCGCAATGAACTGACACCCAGGATTTCGCAGGCTTCCTGTTCGATATCCCCAGCCTTGTCTTTCCATATAACCTCTAAAACGTCACGTACACGGTATACGATATCTTCCTGACGATCTTCATCATCTACCAAGATGCCACTCCATGAAACCTTTAACGGATAATTTCGGGGTATGTCTTCAGCTCCAGCCGGCAAACCGTCAGCTCTTTGCAGCATTCCCGGGGGGCAAACCGGAAATGAACAAAATGGGTTTGGTAACTCTGGATGCGTTTTTTCCTCTATAGGATAACAAACATCCCAATAGCCCATTACTAAGCCAACCAAATATGACATTAACTTTGAACAAACATCAAGCATAGAAACATTACTACGGTTCAGCTCGCTTTCATTCGCATCATTATCTAAATTTGGTTCTTGATCTTGGCATAGGTCACTTTCGCTATCAATTTCTCCTTGATTAAATATTATGGGTTCAAGAAATCCTGAATCTATACCGTATACACGGTCTACAATACAATTAATATTAGCTATGGATTCATTAATGCTAATCTCAGCCTTATTAGACTTACCAACTAACTCATCGAATATTTCACTTATTGAGCCTCTTATTGGAAATCCAATATATAAAGGATCTCCTTCATCGTATCTTGAATTATCTCTTAATATATTAATTGTATCGAAAACATAATGTTCAATACGAGATATATCATCACCGTTAAATTTAATCCATGGAAGACTATCGATAATCCCCGTATCGTATTGCTTAGCGTTAGCCTGTATATTAACCAGGCACCTAACAAGTCTTGAGTTTAAAAATCCAATTGCAAACGCTGGTGATATTCCATTGTTAGAAAGTATAGCCGGACCTTTTTCGCCAATTATAAAGCCTTCTGGCAATGCCCTTACACCAAAATCTTTACTACGTCGTGAATAGGTTCCACCATGTTTCCTATAATATTCAGAAGCTTGGCGTGCCTGTGCAGTCTGTCCATTAACCATTTTGTTAACTTCACATATTTCTTTTCCATTTCCTCGCCAACATATTAATAAATTCAACTCAGAATAAAACACTGCATAATTCCCACCCTTAGTAAAAGGCTCCCATGTTTTAGTAGAACCAATTTCCTTCGGGTCAACTTCCCATTTTAAGCGAATAAATCTAAAATCATCAAATGTTTTCAGGCCCTGCCTTGCTATTGCTGCGTTATCAGAAAACCTTTCCGGCAAACACATAATAGAAAGAAAGCATGACGGCAGTTGGTATAATACTTTTCCTTGCGGCAATAAAAGAATTTGATTGCGATTAGCGTAGAACACCCC